>JAZSOQ010000152.1:0-17342 GCA_045537015.1 Eubacteriales bacterium | reverse complement strand
ACTCCGCTTCGCTCCGCTCAGGATGACAGCGTAATATTATATTTACTTATAATCATATTTACGGCTCGTAATATTTTGCATTAAATTTCCGCCTAAGTCGGATCGTAGCCATGTCGTTCTGTGAGCCAAGGAGTTGAGTAGATTTCTTGTCTTCCTAAGACCGCTTGGCCTCCGACTTACTCCGCTTCGCTCCGCTCAGGATGACAGCGTAATATTATATTTACTTATAATCATATTTACGGCTCGTAATATTTTGCATTAAATTTCCGCCTTTCACCTAAAATTCATCCCATATTCAATAATTTTCTATTTACAAATATAAAAAAATATGATACAATATTATAATGTAATATTATAATTGGAGAAATATCGCTTATGGAAAATATCAAAAGCGAAAACAGAATATTTGAAGGCTTCAAACCCCGCATTCCGCTTGTGCTGATCTTTGCGCTCGGCGTGCTGCTCGGCTCGCTGACACCCGTGTTTGGTGAAGTTCCCGTATTTTCGGGCGCGGCGCTATTTGTGCTTACCTCGCTCGTCTTTATGACGGCGCGCGAGATACTTCCCATCGTCGGCATTCTTTGCCCCGCGCTCTTTGCCTTTATGATGACGGGCGAGCTTGCAACTCCCGCGCTTTATATCGGCATGATATTCACCGTCGGCGCAACGATCTATCTCACCCTCGGCGGCAGGATCTGGGCTCCCATTGCTTGTGCGGCGACGGCATATGCACTCGGCGCTGTGGCGATCGACCCGATAAGCGCAATTCCCGCGCTCGTGCCCGTTTTGGTCGGACTTCTTGCCGCGCTGATGCTTCCGCGCTCGGGACTGACCTTCACAACTGCGGCGCTGACAAGCATCGCGCTCACCGCGGGGCTTTCGCTCTTCCTCCTTTCGGGCGGCGACCTGGGGGCAACCGCGGACCTGTTGCGTGAGAACATCGCAAGCGTATACACGTCCCTTAATTCCGAATTCCTCATCATCACCGAGGATACGGCAAAAACGCTTGCCGCTTACATCATCAATATCTCGCCCGGCTTCATCTTTGCCGCCGCGAGCGCGGTCGTTTTTGTTTCACTTTCGCTGGCAAACACCCTCTTCCGCGCCTCGGGCGTCGGAGATATGATCCCCGAGGAGATGGCAAAGCTGACTCTCTCGCCGATGAGCGGAATCATCTATCTTTTCTGCTTCCTCCTTTCGGCGGCGTTTATGATCGAGGGCGAGGACTACGAGCTTCACGCCACGGTCACCGAAAACATCATCATCGCGCTTTCACTGCCCTTCACGGCGCTCGGTTTCCGCGCGGTGAGTGAGTTTATATCAAAAAAGCTTTCTTCGCACCTTCACGTAAACACGGGAGCGATCAGGATATTCCCCGTTATCGTATTCATCTTCTCTCCCTCCATTGGATTCGCGCTCTTCATTTCCGCAGGTCTTGCATATTCGCTGACCCCGATATACAGATTCCTTTTCACCAAAATGAGATCAAAAATAAACAAGTAAAGGAGCTACTTCTGCAATGTCTTCAAACAAAAGCTACGATATCAGCTCTTTTGACCTGACGCTGATGAGCGCGGGCACGGGACTTGTCCTTCTGATCGTCGCGCTCGGCGCGGCGGCGCTGACCGAGATCCCGATCATAACCATTGCGCTCGTTTTCATACTCGTTTTTGCACTTTTCGAGGCGGTGATATGCTACTTTGCCTACCTTACTTACAAAAGGCACAAGACCGAGGAAACGGCAAATTCGCTTGAGCACCTCATAAGCGAGGTCGTAAGGCAGGTCGATTTTCCCTCCGTCATCACCACCGCGGACGGCAAAATGCTCTGGTCGAACAAAAAAATGCTCGAGCTTTGCGGCGCGGCAAATCAGATGGCTCTGGCGGGAAAAAACTTTTCCGTTCTGTCCGGTGTTCCGATGAGTGAGATCATCACCGCCGTCGGCAAAAAGGTCATCACCGTTTCGGGCAAGAATTTTTACGCATACTCCTACCTTATGGAAGCCCCCGACCGCGACTATTGGATGACGACCCTTGAGGATCGCTCCGAGCTTGAAGCACTCGAGGTCCGCATCGACCGCGAAAGCCCCGTTGTTGCCTACATCTCGGTTGACAACCTTGAGGAGCTTGCACAGTACGTTCAGGGCTCATACCGCGAGGCGGCGGCAGAGGTCGAGGAGCTTATCACCGAATGGGCGCAGTCGATCGGCGGACTTCTCCGCGAATACGACCGCGAAAAGTACCTCCTTCTCTTCCCGAAAGATCGGCTTCCCGCCTGCACCGAAAGCAAATTCGACATTCTTGACCGCATCCGTGAGATCCGCTTCGGCGACGGAAGTATGTCGGTCACCATTTCGATGGGCGTCAGCAACGCGGGCGAGAATTTCAACGAAAGAAGCGCAAATGCACAATCCGCACTCGAGACCGCACTTCAGCGCGGCGGCGACCAGGTCGCTCTGCGTAAGGAGGACGGCATCGAGTTCTTCGGCGGAAAGACAAAGATCAACCAAAAGCGCACCAAGGTCCGCGCGCGAGTCATCTCGGACAAGCTTGCCGAGCATATCCGTGCGGCGGGCAACGTCATCGTTATGGGTCACAAGAGCCCCGACTTCGACTCGATCGGCTCCTGCATCGGTATCGCGCGCCTCGCGCTTGCCTATAACCCGAACGTCAAGATCGTTGTTGACAAGGGGAGTCCCAATTTCAAGTGCTGCACCCCGAAGCTTATCGAGGCTATGCCCGAATACGAGGACATCTTCATCGGCACGGCGCGCGGACTTGATATGATCCGCTCCGACACGCTTCTTATCATAACCGACGTCAACAATATGAAGATAGTTGAATCGCCCGACATAGCGGCGAACGTATTCAATACCGTCATCATCGACCATCACCGCAAGATCGCGGAATTCGAGCGCGAACCCCTTATCGCATACATCGAGCCCTCGGCGTCCTCGGCAAGCGAGCTTGTCAGCGAGATCCTTGAGATCTCCGCGCTCTCGCAGGGCGCTCTCGGAAGCATCAGGCTTTCGCGCCACGAGGCAAACGTTATGCTTGCGGGCATTATGCTTGACACCAAAAACTTCACCAGAACCACATCCGAGCGCACCTTCTCGGCGGCGCTCCACCTCCGCGGCGCGGGCGCAGACCCCGAATTCGCGCGCACCTTCTTCTTTGCCGATCTTGATTCCTTTGTCACCGAATCGAAGCTCGGAAGCGAGGTCCGCCTCTACCGCGACCGCATCGCCATCACCGTTTGCGAGGGCTCGGGCACTCCCGACGACCGCATTGCGGCTTCGAAAACTGCCGATACTCTCTTGACGGTTCAAAACATCGACGCCGCCTTCGTGCTTATCCGCACCGACGATCAGATCGCCATTTCGGCACGCTCGAACGGCAAGATAAACGTTCAGCTCATTCTTGAAAAGATCGGCGGCGGCGGTCACTTCGACTCTGCGGGCGCGCAGGTCAAAAACACCGTTTCCCGCGAGGTGCTTGAGCAGCTCCGCGGCGCGATAGACGCATACCTCGACGGGGCAGACAACTAAAGTAAATAATTCCAAGGAGATATAACAATGAAAGTAATTCTTACACAGGACGTTAAAGCACAGGGAAAAAAGGGCGACATCATCGAGGTTTCCGACGGCTACGCGCGCAACTTCCTTCTTGCACGCAAGCTCGCCATCATCGCAGATGCCAAGGCACTCAACGAGGCTAAAAACAAGGAAGCTTCCAGACTTCACAAGATCGAAACCGAAAAGGCTGCCGCAAACGAGCTCGCATCGAAGCTTTCCTCGGTTCTCGTCAAGCTCCCCGTTGCTTGCGGCGCAGATGAGAAGCTTTACGGCTCCATCACCGCAAAGGATATTGCAGAGGCGCTCAAGGAGCAGCACGGCATCGAGATCGACCGCCGCAAGATGGTTCTCGACCACCCCATCCGCTCCTACGGCTCCTACACCGTTGACGCAAAGCTTTACACCGAGATCACCGCAAAGATCAACGTTCTTGTCTGCAAAAAATAATCCACTCTCTTCCGGAGTCTGAAAATGAATCAGGACATTATTAAAAAGCTCCCCTTTTCGATGCTTGCCGAGCAGGCGCTTCTGGGCTCGATACTGATCGACCCGCCCGCGCTGACGCAGATCTCGGACACCGTGCGCCCCGAGGATTTTCACCTTCAGGAGCACCGCCAGATCTACCAGGCGATGAAGCAGCTTTCCCTGCTCAACCACGACATCGACCACGTCACGCTTCTTGACGTGCTTGAAAAGGAAAAGATATATAACCGCGACGAGGCGGAGGTCTACCTTCGCACACTCGCCGATGCGGTCCCGAACGCGCTCAACATCAAGGACTACGCGCGCATCGTGCTTGAAAAGAGCCTTATGCGCCGCCTGATCGAAACCTGCGGCAACATCAGCGAACGCGCCTACTCCGAGCAGGAGAACGTCGGCGAGCTTGTTGAATACGCCGCCGCACAGATGTCCGAGATCGCAATGGGCCGCGACAGCCGCGGATTCGTCACGATGACCTCGGTGCTCGAGACGATCTTCCGCAATCTTTCGATCCTTTATGACGACCCGAGCGCCTTCGACGGCATTCAGACGGGCTACGGCGACCTTGACACCACTCTTGCCGGAATCGGTCAGAGTGACCTCGTTCTCGTCGGCGCGCGTCCCGGTATGGGCAAGACCTCCTTTTGTCTTAACATCGCGCTCAATTACGCGCGCAGGACCAAGGAGAAGGTTGCCATCTTCTCGCTTGAGATGTCGAACGAACAGCTCGTTCAGCGTATGCTTTCCTCCTATGCAATGGTCGACAGCTACAATATGCGAACCGGCCGCCTTTCGACCCAGGACTGGCAGAAGCTTGCAAACTCGGTCGTTGACCTTGCGGGCGTAAATATTCTTATCGACGACACGCCGAACATCACGGTTTCGGGTATGAAGGCAAAGCTCCGCCGCGAGGGCAAGGTCGGACTCGTCGTTATCGACTATCTCCAGCTTATGCAGGGCGACAAGCACACCGACAACCGCGTGCAGGAGGTTGCGGACATTTCGCGTAACCTCAAGCTGATGGCAAAGGAGCTCCACGTTCCCGTCATCTGCTGCTCGCAGCTTTCGCGTGGAACCGAGGGCAGAACCTCGAAGCGACCCATGCTTTCCGACCTTCGTGAATCGGGATCGATCGAGCAGGACGCGGATACCGTTATCTTCATCTACCGCGACGAATACTATATGGACGCGGGCGACAAGAGCAAGGTTGACGTGACCAAGGCGCCCGTTGCCGAGATCATCGTTGCCAAGAACCGTCACGGCTCGACGGGAACGGTCTATCTCAACTGGATCGGCCGCTACACCACCTTCTACTCGATCGAGGAGAAGCGCGGCGACGAGGAAGCACCGCCCGATTACGGCGCACCGCCTCCCCCGCCTCCTCCCGCAGGCTGATAGACTATGAAAGCATTCTCTCTTTCGCTCGACAGGGGCAAAAAATACCTTCTCGGGCTTTCGGGCGGTGCGGATTCGGTTTGTCTGTTCCATCTTCTCCGCACGGGCGGATACCGTTTTGCTGCCGCGCATATCAATCACGAGATCCGCGGTGACGAGGCAAGACGCGACGAGGATTTTTGCCGCGAGCTTTGCACCGAACACGGAATCGAATTCTATTCAACACGCCTCGACGTTCCCGCCATCGCAAAAGAGCGGGGCGAAAGCCTCGAGGAAGCCGCACGAGAAGTGCGCTACGCCTTTTTCGAACAGGTGATGCGCGCCGAGGACATTCCCGTTCTTTTGACTGCGCACAACGCCGACGACAACGCAGAAACTCTGCTTCTCTCGCTGACGAGGGGCTGCACTCTTTCGGGCGCGGGCGGGATCGCTTCGCATCGAAAACTCAATTTCGGCGCTGTGGAAAGACCGCTCCTCGGCTATCAAAAAAAGGACATCGTCGCCTTTTGCAATGAAAATTCTTACCCCTTCGTGACCGACCGCACGAACTCGGACACCTCCTACCCGCGCAACCGCGTAAGGAGCAATATTCTGCCCGAGCTCGAGGCGATCAATCCCGAATTTCTTGCCGCATTTGCACGATTCACCGAATCCGCGCGGCTCGACAGCGAATTTCTCGACCGCGAGGCTGAGAAATTTGCCGACGACCTTGAAATTTCCGTAATTGCAAAGCTACCCCACCCCATCGCATCGCGAGCCATTGCAATCGCCGCTCACCGCGCAGGAGCAGAACCCGAGGCGATACACGTTGAAGCTATGATCGGAATGGCAAAGGAAGACCGCGGCTCGCTCTCACTGCCCGGCTCGGTCCGCGCCGAATGCCTTGACGGACGGATAGTTTTTGTTGCCGACAGCAGAGAAAAGAAAACTTCTGCATATCCCTCGTTTGAACCCGTAACACTTAATATGGGCGAAAATCCCCTATGGAGCGGAAAAATTATCATTTCGAGCGGCGAATTGACAAATACTTCCGCGCAAGTTTACAATTTATCAACATCGGCTCTTATTAATGCTGATAAAATAAAGGGACAGCTTTATGCGCGCCCGCGCCGCGAGGGGGATCGGATCCTCATCCGCGGAATGCATAGAAGCGTAAAAAAGCTGATCTCCGAGAAAGCCTCGCACGTCGAGCTTTCAAAAAGGCGCTCCCTGCCCGTCATCTGTTGCGGCGAGGAGATCGTCTGGGTGCCCTTTCTTGACGTCGCCGACGGTATGAAGGGCGAGACCACAATAAATTACTGCATTGACTGAATCGGAGGCCAACAATGAAGCTTACACTTGAGGACGTAAAAAAGATAACTGCCGGTGCTCTTGAGATCACCGAGGACAACGGTCTTTTCACCTTCCGCCGTTTCGAGGCGAAAGCAATGGAGCATTACGCGGGCGCATCCACGGGATTTTGTCTGAAATCGAAGGCAAGCTCGAGCATCCGCCTTGACTTTATAACGAATTCTGACAAATTCGACACCGATTTTTCTGTAAACTACGGCTCGAGCCGCACATATTATTATTTTGACGTCTGCGTTGACGGAATCATCCGCAAGCATCTCGGCGAGGAGGTCGCCTGGATCAAAAAGGGCCACATCTCGCTGAAGGTTTCCGACTACGTACCGCAGGACGGCGGAGAGCACAGGATCACCCTTTGGCTTCCGAACCTTGCGGCAGCGCAACTCTCGAACATCGAGATCGACAACGGCGCGACTCTGTGCCCCATCGAGTACAAGAAGAAGTTTCTTTGCTTCGGCGACTCGATCACCCAGGGCTATGACGCCGCATTTGCTTCGAAATCCTACGTCAACCGCCTGACCTCGCATTTCGACGCCTACACCGTCAACCAGGCGATCGGCGGCGAGAGATTCGTCCCCGAGATACTGCTTGAGGACACCGCATACAAGCCCGAAGTCGTCACGGTCGCTTACGGCACCAACGACTGGTCGGGAACCGTTAAATCATATTTCCACCCCCGTTGCGAGGAATTCTTCGCAAAGGCGGGTCGCATCTACAAGGATGCACTGAAATTCGCGATCCTTCCCATCTGGCGCGCCGATGCGAAGTCGGGCAAGCAGAAATACGAGGGCTCGCTTGACGAGGCTTGCGCATTTATCGCCGAGACCGCATCAAAAAACGGCTTCCACATCATCGACGCGCGCCCCTTCCTTCCCCAGTGCTCCGAATTCTTCTGGGACGGCAGACTCCACCCGAACGACCTCGGCTTTTCCGAATACGCCGGCGGTCTGATCGCCGAGATGGAGAAATATATATAATAATGTAGAAAAGGAGAGAAAAATGAAAAACGATATAGCCTACACGCTCGTTTCCGAGGAAGAGATCGACTCCACGGTCACACGCATTGCCGCCGAGATCGACCGCGATTACCCTGACCGTTCGAAGGGTCTTCTCCTTCTCTGCATCCTCAAGGGCAGCGTTGTCTTTATGGGCGATCTTATGAAAAAGATCGAGCGCCCCGTTGAGATCGACTTTATGAAGGTATCATCTTACGGAAGCGGGACCTCCTCCTCGGGCAAGATAAACATTATGCTCGACCTTCACCGCGCCGATATGGCAAACCTTGACGTCATCGTCGTCGAGGACATCATCGACAGCGGCCGCACGCTTTCCTACCTGGTTGACTACCTCAAGCTGACGGGCGCAAGAAGCGTCAAGACCTGCACGATGCTCGACAAACCCGACCGCCGTGTCGTCAACTTTGAGCCCGACTACGTCGGAAAGATCATCCCCGATGAATTCGTTGTCGGCTACGGTCTTGATTATGACGAAAAATACCGCACTCTGCCCTTCATCGGAGTGCTTAAAAAAGAAGTATATTCTCACTAACGAAAGGCAATAAACCCAAATGAACAAACGCTCAGGCAATTTCCGAACAATACTGATCTATATCATTGTTGTCGGCGTTCTGATCTTTATGCTCTCATCCCTCTTCACCGGAATGGGAGATAAAGCACCCGGTTACAGCGATATAGTCAGCTATTTCCAAAATGAAGAAGTCAAGGAATTTTTCGTTGACAACGAGGGACTGATCCAGCTCAAGCTCAAGGACGAAAAAACCGTCACCTACCGCCTTGCAAGCATCTCCTTCTTCCGTGAAGATCTCGGCGAGCTCATCGCAGAGCAGCACGCGGCGGGTATCATCACCAAATACGAGTACGAGCCCGCGACCGTATGGCCCTGGTGGGTATCGATCCTCCCCTACGTTGGAATGCTCATTCTCTTTGCCGTTCTCTGGATCTTTATGATGGGTCAGGTCGGCGGCAAGAACGGCAAGCCCGGAAGCTTTGCAAAGGCTCGGGTAAAAACTCCCGCCGACACAAAGCAAAAGGTCCTCTTCTCCGATGTTGCAGGCGCGCAAGAGGAAAAGGAAGAGCTTCAGGAGATCGTTGAATTTCTCAAAAATCCCGAAAAATTCGCCGCTCTCGGCGCAAAGATACCCCACGGCGTTCTGCTGATGGGCCCTCCCGGCACGGGTAAGACCCTGCTTGCAAAGGCTGTTGCGGGCGAGGCTGACGTTCCCTTCTTCTCGATCTCGGGCTCCGATTTCGTTGAGATGTACGTCGGTGTCGGCGCATCGCGTGTGCGCGACCTCTTCGAGACCGCGCGCAAGGCTCCCGCATCCATCGTCTTCATCGACGAGATCGACGCCGTCGGACGCCACAGAGGCGCAGGTCTCGGCGGCGGCCACGACGAGAGAGAGCAGACGCTCAACCAGCTTCTTGTTGAAATGGACGGCTTCGGCGCGCACGAGGGAATCATCGTTATGGCGGCAACGAACCGCCCCGACATCCTTGACCCCGCGCTTCTCCGCCCCGGACGATTTGACAGACAGATCACCGTCAACTACCCCGACATCAAGGGCCGTGAGGAGATCCTTCACGTTCACGCGCGCGGCAAGAAGTTCGAGGATGAGGTCGATTTTGAAAAGATCGCGCAGACCACCGCGGGCTTTACCGGCGCGGATCTGCAGAACCTTCTCAACGAGGCGGCTCTGCTTGCAGTCCGCCGCGGCAAGTCGCTGATCGGTATGGAGGATATTGAAGATTCCTTCATCAAGGTCATCGCGGGACCGCAGAAGAAGTCGATGAAGCGCAATCCCAAGGAGCTGCGCAAGACCGCATATCACGAGGCGGGACACGCGCTCGTTTCCTACCTTCTCCCCACACCCGACCCCGTTCATCAGATCTCGATCATCCCCGCAGGCCGCGCCCTCGGCTACACGCTCAACGTGCCGACAGAGGATAAGCAGAGCGAGTACCGCGAGGAGCTCAAGGAAGAGATCAGCGTTCTTCTTGCAGGCCGTGCCGCAGAAGTGCTGACCTTCGGCGATTTCTCGGGCGGCGCATCGAACGACATCGAGCGCGCAACCAATATCGCGCGCAAGATGGTAACCCAGCTCGGTATGTCTGATGAACTCGGTCCCATCCGCTACGGTCAGGGCGGCGGCGACGTCTTCCTTGGCAGAGATTTCTCATCGCGCCAGGATTATTCGGGGCAGACTGCGGCAAAGATCGACGCCGAGATCCATAAGATCGTCACCGATGCTTACGAGGTAGCAAAGAAGCTTCTCTCCGAAAACGCATCGAAGCTCGAATTCGTTGCCGAATACCTCTTCACACACGAGATCATGGACGGCGACCAGTTCAAGTGCGCTATGGAAGCGGATGAACCTACCGTCGAAGCCCTCGAGGAGATCGCGGCCGAAAAGAAGCGCAAGAGCGAGGAAGCAAACGCCCGCCGCCGCGAGGAAGAAGAAAAAGCGCGCCGCGAAAAGGAACGCCTCGACCGCGAAGCCTTCGAACGCATCAAAGCCGACCTCCGAGGAGAGGACATTGATAAGATGGACTTTTCGGAGAAGAAGGACGAGGATGAGAAAAGCGATCAGTGATCGCTTTTCGAGTGAACAGTGGTTAGTGGACAGTGGACAGAAAGACGCGAGTTGATAATTTAATTCGGCGTTTCAGTTCTTTGTAAAGCTGAATCACTCAATACAATAAAAACTCGGATATTGCGTTTGCAATATCCGAGTTTTTTGTGATTAAATTATTTAGCTGAACGAGAACCAAAGACACGAAACAAAATTATTTGCCCGCATCTTTCTGTTCACTGTCCACTGTCCACTGTTCACTTGCGAAGCACCCTCACCGCATTCAGCGCGAAGCAGATGCAAAACAGAACAGACAAAATACAGACGGCAGCATACCCGGCTGCGATGAGGTAGTATCCGAGAAAGAGCGCGTCTCCGTTTTCCGCGACGAGGACGGGTGACTCGATGGCGCAAAGGTAGTTCCCTATCGCGTAATATGCGGTCAAAATCGTGACCGCGAGCATTAATACCGCGAGTGCGGCGCAAATTATGCCCGCCTTTTTTGTTTTGGCAAAGAAAAGAGTCATTCCTTCTCCTTTCTTGCGGCTAAATCATAGTATTCGATCGCATCTCCGAATCCGCAACTCGGTGTTTGATTGGAAAATTCGATCTCCATTGCCGCCTCGTGAGATCCGCCCTCGGCGAGTATCGCATCGACCGCCCGCGCGGGGGTGACGAAAGGCCCCGCCTTGAGCTGACGTACCTCGGGGATCGCCTCGTTGAACGCCGCGATCGCGCGTAGTGCGCAGTTTTCAAACGGCGTGTAGAGATCATGGGTCAGGATATAGTCGGAAAGCCTTGCTATACCGTCACCGTCGATCTCGCGTGATAGCGCAACACGGTCGGGATATCTGCCGAATGAGCAGATATAATTTGCCTCAATACCGAACCAGACTCCGCTGTGCGAGCTGATCGTCCACCAGCCGAAGGTGAGGTTTTCGTTCGGCTCGATCTCGCGGCCGCAAAAGATAAGGGGAGATCCGCCCGTATTTTCGAGCACGAGAAAAGTGTGCCCGTAGCAGGGCATACCGTGGCGCGATTCGCTCTCGCCCGTGTCCGAAACAATGGTGAGGAGAGCGGAGCAATCGTTATGTTCCGATTGCTCCGCAGAACGGTCCATTCCGAGCAGGGATTCGCCCGAAACGTCGGTATCAAATGAGAGAACGATCGCGATACAACAGATAATGAAGAGCGTTATCTTCAAATAATCGCGTTTTTTCACTGTTTCAGGGTTTTATACGGGATCGTCACCGACAAAGCGGCGCAAATCAATCCTATACGGCTCGGGAATTCTTGCTGCCTCTTCGGCGCGGCGGGTCTTGTGGTCCATGCGGTCGCCGGCGAAATCGTAGACCTTTTCCTTCTTCTCCGTCTTTCCGGCACCCTTGTTCGGGTTCTTTGCCTCGGGGCATCTGTCCGCGGCGATGTGCGCGTCGAGGAGAGTCTTGAGATATTCAACTCGCTCGCCGCCCTCGGCATAACGGTCGATATGCTCGGGACACTCGGTGAAATATGCGTATTTGTCATTCGCGGCGTTGTAGATCAGCTTGTCATCTGCGCCCGCGACCATATAGCACGCCTTTTCGCCGCACTCATACTGCGAATAGACCTCCGAGTGCTTGCCCGAGAGGATGTCGATGCCGTCGAACTCGGCGGGATCGTAATCGACTCCGAAGAGCGAGAGCAGCGTGGGCGCGACGTCAACGAGGGAGACGGGATCGACTCGCTCGCCGCCCTCCATTCCGGGAACGCGGAGGATGAAGGGGATGCGGTTCGCCGAGGAGAGCATCGTGCGCTTGCCGACGTGGCGATAGTCGCCAAGGGTCTCGCCGTGGTCGGAGATGAAAAGGATGACGGTGTCGTCATACATTCCCTTCGCCTTGAGCGCGTCGGTGATGCGTCCGATCTGGTAGTCCATAAAGGAAACGCAAGCGTAGTAGAAATTCTTCGCACGGCGGATGTCGGTGTCGGACATATCAAGTCGCGTGTCGAGGTCAAATGCGGGCGGGAGCAGATATTTCAGCTCGGGCGTTTCCTCGGGCACAAAGGGAGCCTCTGGGATCTCGCGGAAAAGCTTGTTCCAGGGCGCGGGCGGGCAGAAGGGCGGATGCGGATGGATGAAGGAGGACATCAAAAAGAGCGGCTTTTCGGGGTCGCATTTCTCGATGAACTCGACCGAGCGGTCGCCGATCCACTGTGTCGGGTGCGCCTCCGCGGGGAGCTGGCTTACCTGGGGAACGTAGTACATATCGCTTCGCTGACCGTTGTAGTCGAAGACGTTCTTGTAGGGCGAATTTTTGATGAATTTCGTGTAATCATCATCGGGCTGCGCCATTTCCTCCTGGGTGTGGCGCTCGCCGAAGCCCATAAGGCCGTATCTGTCCCAAACGTGATGCATCTTTCCGACGCAGCAGGACTCAAAGCCCGCCTTTGTGAGCATCGAATAAAAGCCCTCGCCCGTGTAGCAGGTCTTCGGGTTATTGTTCGAGTTGCCCGTGCGGTTGACATACTGCCCCGCAAGGAGCGAAAGTCGCGCGGGAACGCAAACGGGCGACGGTGTGACCGCGCGGTTAAATATCGCGGCACCGGTCGCGATCTCGTCGATCGCGGGAGTCTGCGCGTAGGTATTGCCATAAGCACCGAGAGCATCGGCACGGCACTGGTCGGTCATGATGATAAGAATATGCTTGGGTTTCATTTCGGCCTCCGTGTGACTGTATTTATACGATTTTATTATATCATTAATTTGCGCGGTTGTCAATATTTGAATAAGGCATCAGAAATATTATATTACCAACGTTTTCAGAATCGCGATGATTTGGTCAAACTCAATATCAGCGGCGTAAGCGAACTGTTTGCGGTATTTATCCCACATTGCTTTAAGCTCGGGGCTTTCCTCAATATTCGCAAGAATAGATGGAGTGTCTGCAATCTGTTCGGCAGTACCGCGATGTTTTGCAGTTGCTCTCATAGCAGCATCGAACACCGCCTTGTCGAATTTCTGTGTTGTGCTGAGTATGTAGGCATCGTAAAAATCTCTGGGACGGGTATTGAATACACCGCGCCGCAAAATAGTTTCCACCTTTTCTGCCATAACGGTTTCAATGTTATATGCCCACAGTTCGTAAGATTTCTCGTCATCGAAAATTTCAGAGAAATTGTACTGCACGGCATGGGGCGTGATCGCATCACCGGTAGATACATCAATGCTGAGCGGAGTCAGCAGAGTATCGAACTTTGCATTCAGCATTACACGGTACCCACCGTAAATGTCATCCTCACGAATTGGAGAAATCGTTCCGATCTCGAACGTAACGCCATCATCAAAAGTGATTCCGCAGACAGCTTCCAATGCATTGCGGATCGCTTCGGGCGTAAGAGGAAGATTTTTGATCGTTGTATCCAGATCCATGGTTGCGCGATTGTCAAGCCCAACTATCGCAGCTACCAACATACCGCCCTTCAGAACAAACTTCTCTTTGTATTCGGAAGCGGACAGACGGACGAGCAGCCGCTCGAACATATAGTTTTGCAGAATAACTTGCGCGGGAATGTTCTTTTGCTTGGCAATATTGCGTATCTTCGCCTTCAGACTCATTGCTTTACTCACAGCAGCACCTCCAAATACTGACGCAGAATGTTGGATATCCGCATTTTTTTAGCATAAGTGTTTAGTTTGTTCAAATCCTTCTTTGGGCTTGCCGCATACAGTTTTAGTGCCGCAAGAAAGGTTTCGGTTCCGATTTTGTTGCGGCTTCGGATCACATCACAAATTGTGCGTTCAAGGTCGTATGCGGCAACATCATTACCCGAAGGTGTGCGCAGCGTTGTTTTACCAAGCAGGAACAGCTCCGGTTTAATATAATAGACCTTGCATTCGGCTTTTATCGCCGCAGAAGGAATACATCCGGACGGCGCTGTGAGCGTGTGTTCAAATGGCGTTCGGTCGGAAATTCCGTTAAGATAGAGCGCGGTTTCGTGAGAAAAAATAATATTCTCGGAGCGCTTGCTGATCGACAACAGTTCATCCTGCATCTCATCGGGAAGAATGTACTGCCCTTTTGCAATGCGATGGATCTTATTTTCTTTGCAAAGCTTATAAAGCATCGCCTTGGAAATCCCACACTCCGCCGCGATCTTAGTTTGAATGATTCCGCCATGCGTCTTTGCAATAGCGGCAAGTTCGGAAATGTAATCCATACGCTCACCTCAATTTTGCTGATCTAATAATATTATACACAAAATTATGATGAATGTCAACAAATTGACGTAACATTCGCAAAATATTAACAATTAAATTATGATGAAAGTCAACGGATATTGTTATCCGCTATCCAATAACTATAGATAACCCCCGAGCCAACCTTGCGGTCGGCTCGGGGGTTAATATTATTCGGGTTTGTATTCCCAGTTGATATTTATGCCGCCTCCGACGTCGGATATTGACCAATAGCCCCAAAATCCGCTGCCGGCGAGTTCGCTCATAACGATCTCTTCACCGGTGTCGCCGATAAGGAGGTTGACGTGCATAATAATATTCTCACTAACTTGCTTGTTTGCCCAAAGTGAAATACCTCCGTCCATACCTTGAACAAATATGGGCACTGAAGAAATACCGTGGAGAATTCCATGCGAGGGATTCTTTTCGGTAACGCCGTAGAGATAATATTCCTCGCCAAGCGTCCAAGCAACCATGGGTTCGTAGCCGAGCTCTGCGGCAGGCAAGCGATAGATTATGCCGCCCGTCATATCAGTGAAAAGATGATAAGAAACATCGTGATTCAAAAAATCACGGGAGTACTTCGGATCGTTCACGGCGTAATAGATATAGCCGTCAGCCAGAATATAATCGCAGATATTGGTGGCGCGGAGAACCTTTTCAACCTCCGACCCCTCGCGCCAGATATAGTGGTAAAGCGAGTAGCCGTATGCGCTGAGGTCATCCATTTCCTCGCGGAAGAAGTGAATCGTGCCGTTATCCTCGATCATGAAATGGGTTCTCATGCCAAAGTGCCGGGTGTTGGTGACATCAAAAAGCGTGGTCGTTGTTTTTTCTCCCGGAAGGGCGCGTGCTATCTCTGTTATGCCAACGGTTTCCTTGTCCTGGATACCGAAGTATACTTCCTCGCCGTCGATGTAAAGGAGCATGGTTTCTCTGTCGAGCTTATCTACACTGTATTTGTAGCTCGGATAATCGCGGCGGATGATCTTACCCTCGAAAGCCTTGGATAAATCCAAAACGATCAGATTATCGATAAGCCCATGGTTGACCGAATTGTTGACCTTGAGGTGAGCGCAAAAATAGGGGGTGTTTGGCAATGCGTAAATCTCGTGAGTATCGTATGAAAGACCTTCGACGGTTACCTTCGTGTGTTTGATGTTGTTCGGGTCGGAAACATCATAGACAAAGAAGGTGGTGTAGCCGAAGTGTTCTTCCTCCATCACGCAGATCATGTTGCCAAAACAGAGCCATCTGCTGTATTCTACGCAGACGCAGGGATTGGAATTACAGCCACAAAGATCAATTTTTTCACCCTTGACATTGAAAATCTCGTAAGTCATAGAACGGTCGTCACCAATCTTCCTCATTCTGAAGTAGGGCGTTCCGTCAAAAGCATCTCCCGTTTGCACTTTCAAGGGCTCTTTGTCGTTTTCGACAGCTTCGGAATTCGATTCCGAATTCAGCGGGGCATATTCTCCCGAACTGCCCGCGGGATTTCCGCTTTGTGTGCCCGTGCCGAGGGATATTTTTCCGATCAGCGAGCTTGCGAGCGGGATCGCGGCGCCCATCAGGACCGCGCAGGCGGCGAGCAGGGCGGCGTATTTTATCGAGCGGATGATGTTTTTCTTTTGCATTTTTCCTCCTTCTGCCGCCTCGGGCGGTCTCAGCGAGGTGACAAGCTCGGCAACGAAGCGGTCGTCGATGTGATCGAGCGCGTCGAGCAGTTGCTTGTTGTTCATTTTTCTTTCTAAGCTCATACGATAATACCTTCCTTTTTGAGTGCCTGCGCGAGGCGGTCGCGCAGTCTTTTGAGCATGGATTTGATCTTTGAATGTGAAAATCCCGTTTGCGACGCGATCTGCTCGATGCCGGCGTCGAGCCAATAGCGCATCATGAATACCTTTCGCTCGCTCTTGGAGAGACGGTCGAGGAAGGAATTTATCACCTCACCCGCCAGCCGCGACTCAAAGGCGGCGCAAACGTCGAATTCGTCCTCGAGCATTGAAAGGAATTCCTCGCCGACGAGGGTGACGTTTGCCCCTCGCTTCCAGGCACCGATGCCTCGCGAGCGCGTTCTTGCCGCGTTGCGGACGAGCACGGTGATGTAGGCGGGCAGACATTCGGGCTTTTCGGGCGGGACGTGATTCCAGACGGCAAGGAGCATATCGTTTATGCATTCCTCAACGTCCTCGCGGGAGTTCAGAAAATTGCCCGCGGTGTACTTGCAAAGATTTGAATACTTCTTTTCGATCTCCGCAAGCGCGCGCTCATCGCGGGCGAAGAGAAGTTCAATTATTTTTTCATCCGTCATTCTTATGCCCCCTTTCACTTATATTGAAGCATTCCACCGCCCACGGTTGCGCGGAAAATAAAAATATTTTTCATTTTGTAGATTTGCACAAAACAAGGAAGGCGTTTTTGTGCACTTTGCCCCTTGTAATAATATTTTATCACACTTTCCCCGCCCCGTCAACCGATTTTTCTTGACAAATCGGGGTTTTAGATATATAATTAAATGAAAGGGCGGGAGTTATTGATATTTTTTCTCGTAATATAATTGCGAATCCGCAGTACCTTGTTTACTAAAAATAAAATATTTAAAAATGGTGCGCCTGTCCAAATAAGATAATTTAATTGAAACGCTTGTCGAATATGCAGTACAAACGGTGTTCTCCTCATTCACCGCTCCTCGCGGTCCCCTTTCCCCGCTGGGGAACGCTTAAGGGTGCGTTCAA
>JAZSOQ010000123.1:0-13591 GCA_045537015.1 Eubacteriales bacterium | reverse complement strand
TTCTTTGATCAAATACCCATCCTCGCCGTGCTCTTTGAGGTGCATATTGAAGGAATTTAAGAAATTTTAATAGCTGTGAGTACGCTTGTCGTTTGTGCAGTACAGACTCCGCCACCCCTCATCCGCCGCTTCGCGCCACCTTCTCCCAAGGTCCGGGAGAAGGCTGATGGGTTGGTTCGTGATTCTTTGCATTTCAGCGAATATCATTTAGGATAAAAGCTTTTATCGGTCAAATAGGAATATTTTATTGAAAAAAATTGTGAAAATTCTATTACAAGCACAAAAAAATTCAAATAAGAATATTCCTCTTTACATAAACAAAATTAACACGATAAACGATATTCGCTGAATTTCAAAATTACAGTGACCAACCTTTAGCCTTCTCCCGGACCTTGGGAGAAGGTGGCGCGAAGCGGCGGATGAGGGGTGGCGGAGTCTGTACTGCACGAACGACAAGAATTGATTGAATTTATAATCCACCACTAATCATCCCAAAACTTTTCTCCTTCTCCGTGACGCTGTTTTTCTCCTCTCGGGATCCGCCAAAAAATTATACAAATTTCACAACTTTGTGCAAAAGTGAGAAAGTTGACGATATTCAAAATTTTTCAAAAATCCTATTGACAAGGAGTTTTCCACAGGTAAAGTTTTCCGCTTCACCCTCCAAAAGCCTTGATTTTGCCTTGAAAAGCGATACTTTTACACAGTTACCACAAAGTTTTCCACAAGCCGTGGGGAAAATAAGAAAAAAGCAGATCGCTTTTTGTCGGATATACAAAGTGCACAAAAAAGGCTGTGGAAAAGGTTGGGACGGGTCGGATTTTTTTGAAAAACCTTTGACTTTGCGGGGTATATATGATATAATTAGATTGAGAAAATATATTCACTCCGAAAGGACTATAAAAATGGAAAACACCCGCTTTGAAAACCTCAAGAATTATCCCGCTCCGGCTCTTCCCCGCTCGATCTTCGCGGGCGAATGGACAAACGGCCACATCCAGGGAATCGCCGTTGACACCGAGCGAAAGTACATATATTATTCCTTCACCACCGTCCTTGTCAAGGCGGATATGCAGGGCAACGTCATCGGCACCGTCGAGGGTCTGACGGGGCACCTCGGTTGCCTTGCCTTCAACGGCGGCGACAACTGCGTTTGGGGCTCGATCGAATACAAGCACGACTCTATCGGCAAGGGCATCATGGCTCGCACGGGCATCAAGATTGCCGAAGAGGACGCTTTTTACGTTGCCATTTTCAACGTTGACAAGATCGACCGCATCGGTATGGACGCCGAGGCTGACGGCATTATGACCGCCGTATATCTCCCCGACGTTTGTGAGGACTTTGACTCCGAGGGCGAGCAGGGCGCTCCCCACCGTTTTGCCTGCTCGGGCATCGACGGCGTCACCTTCTCGCCCCGTCCCGGCGAGCGTCAGGTTTCGCCCTATATGCTTTACGTCGCTTACGGAATCTACAACGACGTAAACCGCGACGACAACGACCACCAGATCATTCTTGAATACGATTGGCGCAAGATCAAGCCCTTCGCCAAGCCCCTCACCCAGGGCGAGCCGCACCACAGCGGTGCAAGATGCGAAAACAAGCTCTTCTTCTACACCGGCAACACCAACTGGGGCGTACAGAACCTTGAATACGACACCTATCTTGACGCGTGGATCCTTGCCGTTTACAAGGGCAACAAGGAAAAATTCCGCAATCCGCCCATGTTCATCATCGACCGTAAGATCGCACCCGAGATGGGCGAGCTGAAAGGTCTTTGCGGCCGCGAGGGACTCCTTCTGACCGGCGCGCCCATTGGAATCGAAGACCCCGCCACCGGCGTTTACGGCTGCGACTTCCCCCGCGGTTCGACCGGCATGATCGCTCTCGGAAACGGTTACTATTATTTCTCCTTTGACAAAAAGGTAAAGCGCGACGAGGTCAAATACTGCTCGTCCGACATCAAGCTCTGCCGCTATACAGGCGAAGGCGAGATGTTTGAGGTGGTGGAATAATTTAATTTGTGCTTAGGGGCAAAACACAGTTGAAAATTAGTGAAGAGTGCAGAATGCAGAGTGCAGAGTTTCGGAAACTTTTCTCGCTTTGCTCAAAAAGTTATAATAATTATTGAGGTAGTAAGATGAAATGTCCTTGGTGCGGTAGAGAAATGGACAAAGGTTTCGTTCAAAGCGCGCGGCCTGTAATTTGGAGTCCGAATAAAAAGAAACTGCTGTTTTCCGCCACAGCATCCGACGATTTCACTATCAGCGAAGGATATTGGAACGGCTGCTTTGCAGAAGCGTATCATTGCCCGAAGTGCAAAAAGGTTGTAATTTCTACCGAAGAATAAGGTGTTTTGAGGATGCGGTAGAATACTATTGCAGTTAACATATCCCATACGCACGAATTAAATTATTATTGTAGTACTTTGTTTCACTTACTTAAAAGTTGACCTTTGATCAAGCTTGAAAACTAATTACGAGTGATCAATAATATATTACCCACAAAATAATATTACGCTCTCGAAGCGGGTCGTAAGACCCGGCTGTTCGCCGTAAGGCGAACTATGTCATCCTGAGCGGAGCACAGCGGAGTCGAAGGACCTCGGCGAAGCCGGGTCAACTGAAAAGTCTGCTGTGAATTTGATCAATGTGAACCAACGAGAACACTACATAGATACCGTTCAAATATAACCGAGATGCCGGACGCTGCGCGAGATCCTTCGACTCCGCTGCGCTCCGCTCAGGATGACAGCGTTCTTTAGTTATTGGATGATATAATATTCATCACTCGTAATAAAACTATTTCTCTAAATGTAAAGTTTTAGTTGAAACAAGATAGTAGAGGACGGCGACGTCCCTTGCCTATTGTAATTATTGCTGTGTATTTAACCAAGAAAATATCATTATAGTTTTTGGAATAAAATATCGTGCTGTAATGGGACGTCGAGGGCGCCGTCCCCTACTGATAATAATTCAATTTTCGCGTATTGTTATTTTTTGCTGATAATAAACTTGAGTAATAAAACCCGCGATTAAATTAAAGCCCTCCCGCTTGCGGGAGGGTTGGGTGGGTATACGGTTGCCGTGCGAAGACTCTTTGTGCGGCAAAGGGTGACAGGAGCGCGTACTTGCCTTCGGCAAGTTGCAACTCTTGCTTGTCGGCTCCCGCCTCCATTTTCCTTCGGAAAACCGCCAGAGCCGCTCGAAACTTCCCCTGCACTTCGAACCGACTGCGCCCCGCAGGCGGTTCGGAAGGAGTAAAACCACCCGTTTCGGGTGGTTTTCGCTCCTTCACTCCTTTTATACGAGGTGTTATTATGTATAGAAAAATTCTCCTCGCCCTCGACCTCGAAGGCGTAAATAATGTCAAAGGCGTTCCTTACGAAGCTCTCTCAAAGGGCATCGACGAATGGAAGATTGCAAAGAATCAGGGCGCGCTTGAGATAAACGCTGCTGCGGAGGCTCTTTTTGCCGCAGGTGCGGAGAAGGTCGACCTCTGGGATAACCACGGCGGCGGACATAATATCGATCCCGCAAACCTTGACCCGCGCGTGACACTGCTCGACCCCGATCTTTCTCTGCCCCGTATGTATTTTGCCGACGATTATGATTGCGTCTGCTATTTCGGCTATCACGCAATGGAGGGTACCCTTGGCGGCGTGCTGGCGCATACAATGAGCAGTAAAACGGTTCAGTTCTATAAGCTGAACGGCAAATATATCGGCGAGGTCGATATGGACGCCTATATCGCGGCGTCGCACGGTAAGCCCTCGGTGTTCTTCGCGGGCGGCGATATTGCCTGCGCTCAGGCAAAGCGCGCCGTGGAGTCGATCGTCACCGTCACCACAAAGCACGAGATCTCGCGAAATGAAGCCGAATTCCGCGACAATTCCGAGCTTTTTGCCGAAATAGGCAAAAAGATCACCGAAGCGGTAAATACTGAACACGGATATAAAACGCTTGATTTCCCCGCAAGCTTTGAAAAATCCTTCAAACGCGTTGAGGATGCGGCAAAGTATCTCGCTCGCCTCCAAAAGCGAGGCATCGCTTCTGATTACCTCGCCGACGATATCCTCGGAAAAGATGCGCATACAGTGGTCACGACAGTAAATTCAATAGAGGAATTTATTTTCTGCATATAAAATCAGCCCTTCGGGGCTGATTTTTTGCAAAATACCTCTTGACTCTAAACCTAACTTTAGGTGTATAATTATGTCAAAAGATGCCAAAGGAGATAAAAATGCAGATCGGTGAATTCGCACGAATATGCAAGACTCAGATATCTGTGCTTCGGTATTATGATAAAGAGGGATTGCTTGTTCCCGATTATATTGATGCTTTTACCGGATACCGTTATTATTCGGATGAACAGATAGCTGTTTTCTTTAGGATAAGCGCACTGAAAAAGGCGGGTTTCTCTCTCGTCGAGATAAAAGAGATACTTCGTGAGGCGAAGAGCGACTGGGATATAATCGACCTTTTTGAAAAAAAGAAGCTTGAGCATATAAAGAAGCTTGATAATCTTGAAGAGGCAAAGCGCATGATGCTTATTGATACATTTGTGTCCTTGCCCCGACCGAAAGGCGGAAGCTATCCGAGGGAAAACCTTAATTTGCCCTTTGAGGATGATCCCGATGTTGTCGGCAAGTGGAAGATAGTGGGCGAGTATTATAATAAGGAAGATTTTTATCGCCGCGAGCCTTCTGTGGAGAGCGAATTTACTTATGCTATGAAGGAAATATATTTTCTTCCGAAGGGCGAGGAATATTGGTGCTATTCCTGGACAAAGGGCAAGCTCATGATAGAGACTGCGCATAGCTCAACAGTCAACAGCTACACTGTCGAGGGTGATTACATGTTCGTTGACCTCAAATCCTATGAATATTTCAAAAGCGGAAATACGACAACTCTCGTTCTGCACCGCGAGGACAGAAAAACATATACCGCCGATGAAATTGCGCATAAGGATAACATAGATATTCCTTTTGTTGATGACAAAGCAGTTCTCGGGAAGTGGATCGCGTGCAGTTTTTGTGACTCGCCTGCGGAATTCTTCAGAGAAAATAAACCAAAGGTCAAAATGTGGTTTTCAGAGGCTGTTTTTGACGAGGGAGGAGTCTTGAGCGTCGTTTACGGCAAACGACGAATAAGCAATCCCGATATACGCACATGGACAAGGGGATATATACTTGATAAGCTGAACATAACTGCCTCGGCTTATGAGATACGCGAGATCGACGGCAGGGAATATCTCTTTGTCGAATGGAAGAGCGGAGATTATATTTACGGCGGTTGGAAGCCGTCATATTATGTTTTTGAGAGGGAGACAACGATATGAAAAAGATCAAAAAATACTTGTTCTTTTACTTTAAGCTGGTACTTATTCATCTGATCAGCGCGCTTGTATACGGTATAGTTCTTTCAAATATGGCGGGAACGGCGGCAAATCAAAAAGATTTTTCAACAGCTCGCGGAATAATCGGAGCGTATGCGATCGTAATATTCATAATATTCAACGTATACCTTATAGTAGAAATTGCGCGAAACGGTGAAAAAAGGAGATTGTTCCTTGCAGAAACAAAAGGAAAAGATCATGGGATTTTTGGCTTCGGCAGGTATAATTTTCGCGAAACTTTGATATTTGCCACGATTTATATGATAGGTCAGCTTCCATACTGTTTGTTCTATTCGAAATGGGGATACAGCCACGACGAGACGATGCCGATAGAGTATCCTTTCGTGATGGACGCGGGAATTTATGAGCTTCTTGGGTCTGAATTATTCGGAATGATACTTACGGGAATGTTGTTCTTTGTCATTCAGTTGATAGGAAAGACCTATGTGCTTTATATTTGGGATAAAGAACGAATTGAAAGATAATAGGAAACGGATACTCAACACCTTTCGGTAAAATTGAGTATCCGTTTTTTGATTATTTAATCGGGATATACATCAGCCGTGGATCCCTTAACGAAGGGGATCTCCGCGGAGATAGCGGCGAGATCTTGACACCAGCGGTCGAAAAGCTTTTCGTAAAGCTCGGTGTCCTCGTCGAGGATCAGCATTGCTGCCATGTAATACGCCGCGGCAGGCGCGAAACGGTCGGAAAGCGGAAAATCCGAATCGAGACTGAGAAAGAGAGCGGGGAAAGGCTCGGCTTCCTCAAGCCCAAAGGCTTTACGGTATGCACGGTCGAGTGCTGATGCCTCGGTGCAGAGCGCCGCACCTATGTAGGGCGCGCGCTCCGCAAGCTCGGACTCGGAAATCGAGTCGCTCACCTCGCCGATAAGTCGCAGGGCGGTGTCGTAAACACTTTGCAGGGTCATGTTTTTACCTGCCCTTCAAAGCTTACGCGGCAACGGTAAGGTCAAGTCTTACTATCTCGGAGGGATAGATGACCTGCGCGCCGTAGAGGTGAAGTCCCTTAACAGCATCGGCAAAACGTCTTTCGGGACGGTAAGCGTCGATCTGGGAAAGCTGTTCTGCGAATGCGATGGAACGCTTGGAACGAGCCATACACTTATGTACGTTCTCTGCAACGACCACGTTGTTGGAAACGTAAACCTTGCAGCCGGCAACGTAACCGATGCAGCCTGCCTCAAGCGCGGTATCGTTGTTTGAAACATTGATCTTGCTCTTGAGGATGAGCGCGCCGACTGCGGGGGAAACTTCAACAACGATGTCGCCGGGATCGCAAACGTTGTTTTCAAGAAGCTTGGTGCGTGCATCGATGATGAGACCAAGAATGTTGTCTACGTCTGCGGTAGCTGCGATATTGGAGCCGGCCATAGCGCAGAGGGAGAAGACGTATCTGTCCGCTGTGTTTGCGAGAGCAGCTGCGGCATTCTTAACTGCAGCGTCCATGAGTCGGGGCTCGCTCTGCGCGCGGTCGATGTCGTCAATCTGGAAGTTGAACGCCTTCGCCTGATCGATTCGCAGAGACTTGACAGAGTCGGAAAGCTCCTGCGCGCTGTTTTCAAAATCAACGTTCTTTGTATAATCAAAGATATTGATGTCGCCGATGCCGCAGATCTTTACACGGTCGCCTCGGTTTTTGATCTCGCCCTCGAACTCACGGTTGCAGTTTGCGACGGCGATGTACTTTTTGTCCATCTGGGAAAGAAGAGTTTCGCTCCATACGGTAGAGATAAAGTTTGCAAGTGCCATTTTTTAATTTCCTTTCTTTTTTGAAAAATGTTTTTTGTTTTTAGTGCCAGCTCTTCATTGAGCGGCGAATTTTATCGATGTTTTTTCTCACCTCGGCGGGCTTCATTGCGCGCACCTCGGCGGGGGAATAGAGGCTGTCCTCGGCTTCTTGAATTCTTCCGGAGGAAAGCTCTCTTGCTTTGCGGTCTGCACGCGCGATCTTCAGCCTCTCCACCTCACGGCGGCGAAGCTCAAGGGCATATGCCGCGGCGGGCGGTATGCCGCGTTCAAGTGCGGCGTTGAAGGAATCGGGAAGCGTGGAAATATCCGCATCGGGGTAAAGCTCGGTGAATTCGCGCCATCCCTCGGTGATCTCGCGTGCGGCGCGCTCGGCTTTTTCAAGCTTTGTGCGGAGGTCTTCAAGCTCGGCGTGAAGATCGGGTTCAACCGTGTCGGTTTCTTCTGCGAGCACTTCTTCGGTCATCAGATCAATCGTCTCGTCCATCGGGGACCTCCTCTCTGTGTGCATCGGAAAGAGCTTTGCGCTCGGGAACGAGTCCCTCGGGCAGTCGGTCAAGATATTCGGCAAGGGTGATATGACCGCCTTCAAGCAGCCTGTCAAGTACGCTCAGCGTTCCGGATGCGGAATAACGTGCCGAATCGCAAACGTCGATCTTCGCGCAAAGAAGCAGGGAATGAAGGCTTGATGGGAAGAGCTTGCCAAAGCCATCGCGGGTGCGAAGGGGTCTGCCGTCGGGGCAGAAGCAGAGCGTCATATCAGCCCAAATGCAAGCCATTTGCTCAAGGCAGAGGTAAAGCTCGCTCTGAACGTGCTCAAGTGCCTGCATGGATGCCTCGCGAAGTGCGAGGATCGCGCTGGTGTTGGTGGGATTGACGTTGCCGAGTGCGGTGTCTGTCGCTCCCGCAAGCTCTTTTGTCATTGCCACTGCAGTTTCGATCAGCTCAAGATAGCCCTCCTCGAGTTTGCCCGTGCCGACAACGGTTACCGCATCGGCAAGATTGCCCCCACCCACCGCGCCGATAGCCTCGCCGATCTCGTTCGTCCATTCGGGAATGCGTGTGCGGTCATAGATGACCTTTGAAAACGCCGTGTCGGTCATGTGCTTCATAAGCATTGCGTATGCACGGTTGATGTATTTCTGATTGGCGATCATCGAGCTTACGGGCGAATTTCCGAAAAAGCAGTTCTTAGCCTTTTGCCACGAGAAATGTGCAATGGGATAAAGCTTGCAGGGTGTTACGACGCGCTTGATGAGGCAGTCGCGTGTGGATTTTTCAAACACTACCTTGCCGTTTTCGCGGAAGAATTTGATAAGGTAGGTCGCGCGTTCCTCGCCGCCCTCATATTCGGGCTCGTATTTTGCAAGCTCGCCCGCGCCTTTTTCGGTAAGCTCGAATTTACCGTCAGCGGTGATCTTGGATAACTCTTTCTCGGGTACTCCCGCGGCGCGTGCTTCGTGGCGAAGCGAATCGATGCTTGCTCTGCCCGAGATGATTATGTAATCCTGCGACTGAATATCGGGATTGGTAACGTCGGCGGGGAAGACGTTGGCGGAATCGAGAGTTTCCGTCACGATGTCGCCCTTCCAGCCGTCGCATCCGCGGGAATCGGCGTCCCAGGAGCAGTAAAGAAGTCCGTCGCCCGAGAGCGCTGCGTCGTAAAGCAGGCTGTAAATCATGCTTTGCAGGCGCGAATGCTCCCAACGGTATGCGGCGTTTTCGGTGAGCAGATCAATTACCTTGCCGATCCTTTCCGCTTCTGCGGAGTTTGCCGCAAAGGGAAGGTTTTCATCCGAATACGTGATCTTTACGTCGCCGACGGCGGCGCTTGAAACGAGATAATCAACTATACGGCTGATGACGTTGAAGACGGGCTTTGGAAGTCCTTCGCCACCGCGCCATTGGTCACCTCGGTAAAATCGCTCGTTTTCGGCTATTCGCGAATAAAGACCGATCTGCCTTTTGTAGTTCCTTCCGGCTTCATATTGCCGCCAGGTTTTGTTTTGTGATGCTGTTGTCATAGTTCCTCCTGATATTATTTTGCTGAAATAATGGCGCCAAAAATGACAGCGGGAGCGTTTGCTTCAAGCGTCATACGCAGTTTTTTGAAGCCCGGCATCGGAATGCGCGCCGAGAATTGCTCGCGTCCGCCGCCCGCCTTGCCGGTAAGCGGGAATGAAACCTTTTCGCTTTTTTCGTTTTCAAGCGTAAGCACACCGCTGTTTCCACCCAGATCATACTCGAGCAGAAGATATGCTTTTCTTTTGGTCTTTTCGGGGCATCCGAAACCGAGAAAGTGAGTGGTCAGGCGCGAGCGGATGGGAAAGCTTTCGTCGAGGTCGGAATCGGCGGTGAGGTCATCCGAAAAGACGTATATATTGCCTCCCCTTGAAAATGCGGGAAGATTTCCGTATCTGAAGAGCTTATCGGCAAATATTCCGCTGTAAACGCTCCAAGCCTTTTGTGCCAGATCGTAAACAAGAACTCTGCCCTCTGCATCCTCGGCATCGGCTATGAAGAGCTTTTGCTTTTGCGGCAGAGAAAGCATTGATATCTTTTCCGAATCTTTGGGCATTAGCTCTGTCACCTCATCCGATATCATAGTTGCACTGCACTCGTCACGAACGCCCGATTGCGAATGCCAGCGCCAGAATCTGCCGCAAAAGTAGGTTATCGGGTCGTTATCGAAGTATGCGGAGCTGTATATGCGTTCGGCTCCGATCGCGGAGTTGAGCAGAAAGCTTTGCGGTTTCAGAACACTTTCGTCTGCCTCCGCTCCGTCCCAATCGATGAACCAGGCATCGGTTTCGGTGAAAAGCATTCCTCTGCCGTAATGCTGTGCAATTTCGGTTATGGGAGATGCGCCGTTTCCGATGTAAAGCGCGGAGGTTATAGGAATGTATAAGGGTACGGTTTCGGAATAAGGCAATTTCGAATTTGGCTGACTGCGTATGTCTATGGGCTGTGAGGAATATAGAATGGCTGAGATCCCCGGATTGTAAATGCAGAGCCTTTCGCCGCCGTTATTGCCGAACACAAATCCCTTTGTGGTTCGCTTTATACGTGGTGATTGTGCATATCCCGGAGCGAGGGTCACCCAGAAGGTGACTGTTGTACCGCCCGAAATTGAGTCGGTGTGCAGAGTCGCCGGATCGTTCTCATCCAATCGCGCGTTGATGTCGGAAGGCTCGGAAACAACCCCGTCGATCTCAACCCCGTCGATCGAAGCTGCCGGGATCACGAGATTGAAAACTTCGGTTGGCGAGGTAACTGAATAGGATATTCTGATATGATCCGAAAGAAGATTTACCGCCTCATTGACTTCGCCCTTTCCGTTTGGAAGCCAATCCTTGCCGTAGAGAGGGATGTAACCCTCAACACGGGTGAGCTCGGAATTTTTATAGCGGTAGAGCGCGAGACCGTCGTGAACGTAGATATCCCCTTCAAAGCAGAAGATGTCAGCCTTGCCCGTGCCGTTATCAAGCTTTGCCTTGACTTCGGAGACGCCACTTTTGATGTTAGTGATCACAAGCGAATCGCTGATGACCGAGTATAGCTTGCCCGCCAGATTGAAGCTTGCGCGCATATTGCCGCTGTGCTCCGTAACTGCAGTATAACCCGACCTCGTTTTCAGCGAGCCGTCGGCAAGCGGATCGAGATTTTCGGCAAGAAAGCAGGAACCTTGCCGCTCGGTGCGGTCGATGCCGCCAAAGCCATCCTCGTACATTCGCTCAACGCCGAGGGCGTTTTTGAATTTGATAGCTGCCATATTTTTTCCTTTCGTTGAATTTTCATTTTCTGACGCGGTACAGACGTTGTTTTTCAGTCAAAAAATGAATTTGTTCGATTGTTTATGAATCGGAATTTGTGACCACCCTCCTCGGCTGCGGCGAAACGGCTCATAAGAGCGTATCTGAGAGCCTCGGGCGAGTGGGTGACCGAGTGCGGCTCGCCCGAGGCGTCTTCGGTGCGGCTTTTGTCGAAGAGCAGGGCGGGCAGGCATGTTATCAGCTCGCGGCAGCGCTCGCTGATAAGTAAGCCGGGGGTGCCGTCATCACGGTCGGCAAGATATTCGCGGACAACTCTCCATCCGGGGATGCGCCTGTCATCCGCAGGGCGCATCGGCGGCATATCGGGAACCGATTGCATTATTTCGAATCCGCTTTTGCCGCTATCCTGCCTGCGGTTCCAAAGGTCGGGCGACGCAACGGCAAATTCCACACACTTCCCTCGGCAAAGCTCTCTGATCTTTTTTGCGGCTTCGCCGAGCGTCAGGTTCGGGGCGCAGAATTCGTCGGTGACGTAAACCCTGCCCGTGCGGTCGCAGATGCAGATGTAAGCGGCGAGCATATCAAAACCGTAGTCGAAGGCGGCGATCGTGTGGTAAGCGCGCGGGATGGCTGTGGCGGCGCATACGTGATGAGCCTCGTCGAATTCGGTAAAGAATTGCCCCTCGAAGATGTCCCATTTTCCGTAAAGCCAAGCCTCGCGCAAGCGTGTCGGCAATGATTCCAGACGACGCACGTAGTCGGGATCGGCGCGGGTGAGGATATCGTTGTCAAAAACGGTTGCGGGGACGAAGGCGTAATCATCGGGGTTCTCACCCGTGCGGTATTCGCGGTCGATAAAGAGCCTTTTGACCCAGGCGTGTCCTATCCCGCCCGGATTGCAGGTGAGATAGATCCGCCTTGGGCGGTCCGACGTGCCTCGCAGACAGGCCTTGAAGATCGAAAACTGATATTCGCTCAGTTGCGTTGCCTCGTCGAGGGCTATGACGTCGTATTCCTGACCCTGATAGCGGAGTGCATCGCGTTCCGCGGCGGCGTAGCCGAGGGTGATGCGGCTTCCGTTTTCAAGAGTCAGCTCTTTGTCGCGCTCGCTGTAAGTCAGGATCGCTCCGTATTCGGCGAGCAGGGGAGAGAGATGATTTGAACGGAGTTCGGGGAGAGTTCTTCGCACAAGCAGGCAGCGAAGTCCGGGATATCGCAGGCACATAAGCACGAGCTTTCGCCTCAGCGCCCATGATTTTCCACCCCCGCGCGCTCCGCCGTAGGCAACGTACTTTTGCCGACAGGCGAAAAATTCGCGCTGACGGCTGTTCGGTGCGCCACCTATGTGGAGTGCGCGCTCGGGTGCGCTATCCGCCGTCTTCATAAGCGTCATGGTCGAAGATCAGTCGGATCTGCCCCGTATCGGTTATCCCCGTTTCTGCTTTTTCCTCGCCCGAATAACCCAGGCGGAGCTTGAGATAGACCGAAAGGATGGAGGCGGACATTTCCGAGTTGAGCGCTTCGTCCTCGAGCGCGGCGCAAAGCGCACCGTGAACCTCGGGGCGTGTGTTTCGAAGCCTTTCAAAATCGGAGAGGGTGCTGCGGGTAAATCTGCAAAAGCCTGCGACGTTCGGTATCCTGCCCGCGTTTTTGCGTTTTCCGTCCGCGCACTCGGATTGGCAGAGGACAAGGTATTCGTCAAACAGCTTGACGATACTCCCGTTATCTGCCGCTTCCTCGAGCGCGGTACGGTTTGGTTCGTTCTGCGGTCCTTGGTCGTTTGCGGACATTCTGACCTCGCTTTCCCGTCTGTACCGCAATCATTTTACCGCCGTGAGCGGTCTCAAACTGAAACCGACAGTCTGCGCGAGTCTCAAAAGTATCGCGAAAAAAGAAAAAAGCCATTTTCCACATTCGGAAAATGGCACTATTAAATTAAAATGAAAATTTCCGCCCGATCCGGGCGGAAATTCACCATAACTTTTCACTTTTCACTCTTCACTTTTCACTAATAATTTCCGCCGGCGGAAATTATTCCTCAATCCCCATCATCGCCATAAGTCTCTTATTAAACTCCTCGGCGGTGTTATATCCCATCTTCTTCTGTCGATTGTTCATCGCCGCGATCTCGAGGATGATGGCAAGGTTTCGTCCGGGGCGGACGGGGATGGTCAGCGAGGGCAACTCGATGCCGAGAATGTTGACGGTCTGGTCGTCAAGACCGAGTCGGTCGTACATCTTGCCCTGGACCCAGGACTCAAGATTGATGACAAGGTCGAGCTTTTCGGTGTCCTTGACCGCGCTTATACCGTAAAGGCGCTTGACGTCGATGATTCCGATGCCGCGAAGCTCAACGTAGTGGCGCAAAATCTCGGGCGCCGAGCCGACGAGAGCCTTTTTCGATACGCGCTTGATCTCAACGGCGTCGTCCGCGATAAGACGGTGACCTCTCTTTACAAGCTCGATCGCGGTAGACGGCTCGGGAACGCTTTCCTTCGATATCCGCGATCATCTCGGGCAGCTGTCAGCGGGAACCTACGAGATCTCGGTCGAGGCGCGCGGCAGCGGAGGACGCTCCGAGCGAAGCGCACCCCTCCTCTACACGTACGCGGGCGGTGAGCCGCAGAGCGACTACCTGATCGCGTTCGGCGG
>JAZSOQ010000072.1:0-9268 GCA_045537015.1 Eubacteriales bacterium | reverse complement strand
TAGCCCTGCATCTTCGAGATCGGCTTGAAGCCGTCGACCTCTCCGCGCTGGATCGCGCCGAAGATGCGGTATCGCAGACCCTTGTTATTGCGCTCGATCGAAGCGAGAAGCTGCTTCATATTCTCGCGCTCGGTGTTTCCGTCAGCGGGACAGGTCGAGGTGACGACGGGCAGTTCCGTCTTCGATGCAAAATAGCGAACGTCCTTTTCGGGCATATAAATGAGGGGACGGATGACGGTTATATCCATTCGCGAAAGGTATGTAACCGGCGAGAAAGTGCCGATGCGACCCTCAAAAAAGAGGTTCAGCATGAAGGTCTCAACAACGTCGTCAAAATGATGACCGAGCGCCACTTTGTTGCACCCTTCCTCCACCGCCGCCAGATTCAGCGCTCCGCGGCGCATTTTTGCGCATAAAGAACAGGGATTCGGCTCCTTTCGGACGTTGAAGATTATATTCGAAATCTCGGTTTTGACGATCTTGTATTCAACTCCGAGCTCCTCGCAATATTTGGCAACTCCGGAAAAATCCATTCCCTCAAGTCCCATATCAATGCTGATTCCGATGACCTCGAATTTCTTCGGGTAAAAGCGTTTGAGTCCCGCCAGTGCGGTCAGGAGCGCGAGAGAATCCTTGCCGCCCGAGATACCGACGGCAATTTTGTCGCCGTCCTCGATCATATTGTAATCGTCAACCGCGCGGCGTGCGTGGCTGAGAAGTCTTTTGGTGTCGCTCATTCGAAGAGATACCTTTCGAGTTCCGCCGTGTCGTAAAAGCATACGTCGGCGTTATTTTTCATAAATTCGCGGCAAAGCTTGCTCGGCTGAGCCCAAAGCGAGGCGGCGAAGGTCACGCCCGCGTTCTTTGCCATATCAAAACCGTGCTTCAGATCGTCGATGACGAGGATGTCGGAAAGATCGAGCGAGTATTTATCTGCGATGTCCAAAACGGGGAAGGGATGAGGCTTGCGCTTGCCTTCGCCCGCGTCCCAGCCGTAAACGGCGTCGGGAGCGGAGTTGAAATTTGCTTTCCAGTCGCGCAGGATATTTTCACTTTCAGAGTGAGAAACGGTGCAGACTATGCCTCCCGCCGCGCGGTGGCGTTCGATTATCCGAGCCATACCGGGACAGGCGGAGGGAGTTATATCAGCGACGAACTTTTTCCAGTTATTATATTCATAACGCATCTCGTCGCTGTTAAGCGCGAGCACCTGCGTGCAGTATTCAAAAAATCCCGGCTCGAAGCATTGATCCATAAATTCCTCATATCCCGGGTGAATATCGGGGCGCAGATGCGAGAGGGTGTCGAGCAGCGCGGGGTAGTTGACCTCGGCGGTCGAGTTGACCGTGGTATCGTCGTGGTCAAGTATCAGGCATTTATATTTCATATTTCAAATGACGTCTTTTCGTATATTTTTTCTATCCGCTCGGTGCGGATTCGGGGGTTGGTTATCTCGTCGGTGTAAAGGAAGAGGGGCGGCTCGAATTCGAGCAGCGGAGCACCGCCGAATTTCGCCTCTACGAGCACGAATGCGGGCTTGGACTTGGTGTCCGCGTATACGGTGCACATCTTCTTAGGCTCAAGCCTTGCCTCTCTCATAGCGCAAAAAAGATCGACGAGCCTGTCGGGGCGGTAAACGCAGACAAAAGTGCCGCCGTAACGGAGAAGTCTTGCCGCCGCCGCGCAGAAATCCGATATGCCGCCGTGGATCTCGTGTCGTGCCGATTGACGGATCGAATCGGGGCTTTCGGGACCCGGGTGTGCAAAATAGGGCGGATTCGAGAAAACGCAGTCAAATTCACCGCCAAGAAGATCGGCGCGTGCCTCGCGGATGTCGATGTTGTGCACCGCCATTCTTTCGCCGAGGTTATTGAGAGCAACGTTGCGCGCGGCAAGATCCGCGCTCTCTTTTTCTATTTCAAGCGCGCAGACGTGGTCGAACTTCTTAAAAGCCGCCGCAAGAAGGCTGACAACACCCGTGCCGCATCCGAGCTCACAAGCTCTTTTGCCACGGCGCAACCGCGCGGCGAGGAGATAGGAATCCGACCCCCAAGCAAGCCCCTTGCCGTTCGAGATCATCTTGACTCTGTCGCCGACGGAGATTATGTTTTCATTGTTTCCGAGAATGGTGTTATTGTTTTCCATTAGTATCACTTGCTTTCAAATCATTAATGCTTAATCCCAAATGTTTCAGGATATTATTGCACACATAATTGAAGTTTTCATTTATTGCAACATTGCTGTATCTTAATACTGTGATTCCCAAAGTTCTTAATTCAGCGTCACGAATTTGATCGGCTTGTTTGGTTTTTGTTTTATGCTGATCTCCGTCTACTTCGATAACGATATTGTGGCTGTGGATATAAAAATCAACAATATAATTTCCGATTGTTTTTTGCCTGTTGACAGTAAGGGGGAGCTGTTTCAAAAAGTCATACCACAAGTGTCTTTCCTCTGGAGTCATATTTTTTCTCATATACGAAGCATTGCCGAGAAGTTTTTTATTATTTTATATTCCATGATTTGTTTGGTGCGAACATAGACGCACTTGGTATCCCCTCATCACCCGCTGCGGCGGGAGCTTCTCCCAGGAGAAGCCTGGGGTTACTGTGAGCTTCGTTTGGTATTTTCTAATCTTCGTATTTTGATTTAATTGAAATTTGCCTTGGCAAATTTCTACCTTTGCATTCTGCTTCAGCGGAATATTTAGCTCGCGCGAAGCGCGTATTTAGCTTTTGCGTAGCAAAAATTTAGCATTTTTCTAAAAGAGAAATATTTAGCTCAAGGCGACAGCCTTTCCTCAGGCTTCTCCCGGGAGAAGCTACCGCCGTCGGGTTCCCGGAAACGCGCTTGCGCGTTTTTGGGGTTCTGATGTAGCGGGTGATGAGGGGACACCCGGAACGCTTTGTTCGCACTCGCTTATTAATCTAATTCAAATAATTCCTCTTGGAGGTTACAAACCATGTACAATCCCAACTCTCTTGACACCATCTGCGGTGCGCTTGCTTACGCCCTCGGCATCGAGGCTCCGAGCGAAGCTGCGCCTGCAAATGCAGACCTTACCGCATATATTGACAGCGTTTTCGGCGGCGAGAAAGCCGATCGCGTGGTAATGTATAATCCCGACGCGATTGCAGAGTGGATCTATCGCAAATATCCGCAGCTCACCAAGGGCGCGCAGGCTCGCGCGGAGATCGAGATCCCGCTCTGCTCTGTTATGCCCTCGGTCACTCCCGTTTGCTTCGGCACGATGTACACCGGCGCACAGCCCGCCGTTCACGGCATTCGCAAATACGAAAAGCCCGTCATCAAGATCGATTCCCTCTTTGACGCCGCCCTCCGCGCGGGCAAGAAATGCGCGATAGTTTCATACGGCAAATCAAGTCTGAGCAACATCTTCCTTGAGCGCGAAATGGATTACTTCCTCTTCCCGCAGGGCGGTGTTGACGCCGTCAACGCGAAGGCTGCCGAGCTGATAATGAAGGACGAATACGATCTTCTCGTCATCTACAACGGCAATTACGACTCCGTGATGCACAAAAAGGGTCCCGAGGGACTCGAGGCACTTTGCGAGCTTCGCTCCAATGACCACGCTTTCTGCGAGTTCTGCGAGCTTGTCGAGCGTCATCTGAGCCACCGCAACGTTCTTGTCGGCTTTGCCATGGACCACGGCTGCCACGAGATCGACGGCGACAACGGCTCGCACGGTCTTGATATGGAAGAGGACCTCAACATCGTTCATCTCTACAAAGGATACAAGAAAAAATGAAGCTTTATCTCATAAGACACGGTCAAAGCGAGACAAACCTTTCGGGGCATTACACCGGCTGGGCGCAGGTGGATCTCACGCCGAAGGGCGTCAAAGATGCCGAAGGTATCCGCCCGATACTCGAGGGGATCAAATTCGACAAGATCTATTCAAGCGATCTCATCCGTGCGATGAAGACCGCAGAATCTGCTATTCCCGGTTGCGTTTACGAAACCACCCCGCTTTTGCGCGAGATAAACCTCGGATCTCTTGCTCACAAGCCTTTTCTGCCCGCCGATTCCGAAGAAAGAAAGCTTATCGTCAACGGCTACACCGCATTCGGAGGTGAGAGCAACGATGAATTCCTTGCCCGCGCCGCAGAATTTCTCGACGAAGTAAAAGCGCTCGACTGCGACACCGTTGCCGCATTCACGCACGCGGGATTGCTTCGAATGGTACTCTCAATAGTTTTTTCCGCAAACGTTAATACAACCAATTTCGTATGTTCAAACTGCGCCATCGTCATTCTTAAACTGAGAAACGGAAAATGGATGCTGAGCGGTCTGATCAATCCGAAGTAAGGAGAAGTTAAATGGATTGGAATAAATACCTCTACCCCGAAAACGAACAGCCGCTTGACAGACTCGCCTGTGGCTACAGCCGAACATCGGTCTTCAGAACCATTGCCTTTATCGGCGACAGCCTTTCCTCAGGCGAGTTTGAGACCCGCGATGAGGCGGGCAAGGCGCATTATCACGATCTTTACGAATACTCGTGGGGGCAGTACATCGCGCGCAAGAACGGCCTCAAGGCTTATAATTTCTCCAAGGGTGGCATGACGGGCAAGCAGTATATCGAGTCCTTCGCCGAGTCCCGCGGCTTCTGGAACCCCGAGCTTGCGGCGCAGGCTTATGTTATAGCTCTCGGTGTCAACGACATCTACAACAAGCATATACCCGTCGGCACGATTGACGATATCGACGTTTCGGATTGGCATAACAACAACACCGAAACCTTTGCGGGCTTCTACGGCGCTATCATCAGCCGCTACAAGGAGATCAGCCCCGAGGCAAAATTCTTCTTCGTCACCTTCCCGCGCTCGAACCGACCCGAGCGCGATGAGGTAACCGCGCAGATGATCGATCTGCTTTATAAGCTGACCGAAGTCTTCGACAATTCCTACGTCATCGACCTCTACAAATACGGCCCCTACTACGGCGCCGAATTCCGCGAACGCTTCTACCTCCACGGCCACCTCACCCCCGACGGCTACATTCTCACCGCCGAGCTGATCGATTCCTACATCGACTACATAGTCCGCCATAATCCAAAGGACTTCAAGCAGGTGGGATTCATCAATTCGGGGATAGAGCACGATAAAATATAACGCACAGGAGGAAACAATCATGTGGGATCAGAACAAACAAAAACTCGGTGTAACGGGTCACCGAGGATGTCAGAAATATATGCCCGAAAACACTCTCATCTCCTTCCGCGAGGCGTTCAGGCTCGGCGTTGACGTGCTTGAGTTTGATATTCAGCTCACTCTCGACGACGTTATGATCGTTATGCACGACAATATGGTCGACCGCACCACCGACGGCAAGGGCTGCGTATGGTTTATGACCCTCGACGAGATCAAGGCACTCGACGCGGGCGTAAAATACGGCTATCCCGGCGAGCGTGTGCCCACCTTTGAGGAAGCACTCGAATGCATTAAAAATGAAGCACCGGCACACATGGTACTCAACGTTGAGATCAAGGAACAGCTCGGACACGTTGTTGACGTTGCCATCGAGCTGCTCGAAAAATACGGTCTTCTCGAGCGTTCGGTGATCGCAAGCTTCGACGCACAGACACTTCTCTACGTTCAGAAGCGCTATCCTCACGTAAAAACTCAGGGTCAGCCTCCCGCAAAGATGACGAGATACGACCCACGCGTGCTCGACAAGATGTACGGTATGGGCGTGCCTATGAGCATGTCGGACGAGGACATCGAAGCTCTCGTCAAAATGCTCGATGAAAAGGGGATCCAGGCTTGGGCGTATCACGCCGACAACCGCGAGGCTGCAGAGCGCTGCATGAAGTTTGAGTTCACCAACATCACCGCCAACGACCCGCACGATCTTATTGCTTATCTTGATGAGATTGGAAGAAGAGTTTACAAATAAACCCAAGAGGGGCTGCTTCATTGAGGCAGCTCCGTTATATTTATCTATATCCGTATCAATTTCATTACGAGATGAGAATTACTTTATTAGTAACAATTATATTACGCTCTCTCACACGGGTCGTCAGACCCGACTGTTCGCCGCAAGGCGAACTATGTCATCCTGAGCGGGGCGCAGCGGAGTCGAAGGATCTCGCGCAGCGGGGCAATTACAGAGTTTGTTTTGAATGGTATCAATATTATCAAAAAATCCACATTGATATAAATCACAGCAGACTCAAAAGTCAGCCCGGCTTCGCCGAGGTCCTTCGACTCCGCTGCGCTCCGCTCAGGATGACAGCGTAATAATATAATTATTTATAGTGATATTTGCGGCTCGTAATATTATGTATCATCTTCGCTGCCTCGCATAATTCCGCGGCTAAATCATAGTTCTTAATGAAGCACCCACTTTTAGTTTATTATTTTTGCGTAATCAAGTGTGGCTATTGATTGGTTGTTCAGTAACTTTTGGAAGATTTTCTCGCTACGCTCGAAAAACAATATCTTATTAAAACGCCTCATTCGTCTCGCTGCGCGAGCCACCTTCCCCCACCGGGGAAGGCCTATTTCGCCTGCGGCGAACAGCCTGCTCTAACGATCAGGCTGGGTAAAGGATAAAAAGATCGTGCGACATAATAAATATTTCTGAGCCCAAGCGCACTATTACACTCAACGAAATTCAGAAAATGAGTACGTGACTCAAAGTCAGCCTTCCCCGGTGGGGGAAGGTGGCTCGCGCAGCGAGACGAATGAGGCGCCTGATAAGATACTGTTTTTCGCGAAGCGAAAATCTTCCAAAACTCTCCGTGTAAAATATAATTGCAGTATTAATTGCCAAAGTTATAATATTAACAAAAATAAGACTGCCTCATTTTAGTGAAGCAGTCTTTTGTATTATATCGAATCAAAAACTCTTACGTAATCGACTTCGAAGAAATCGGGGAGGACTGCGTCGAAGAGTTCGGGGACGGGCTCGCCCGCGCAGCAGCCCTTGTCGGTCGCCTCGCCGGCTTCACCGCTCTTCTTGAACACGCGGTTATAGCCGTGGCATTCGGTCGAAACGAGGATGAACTGCTCAACGCGAGAAACAGGGCACTCGGGTGCCATCTGTCTGCCAACGAGCTTGCCATCGGCATAGAAGGTATATCCCTCGGGGGTCCAATCGACTGCGTAGCGATGCCAGCCGTCCTCGGTCTCCTCAAGCGGGAACTCGAAATGACCCGCCCATTCGCTTTCCGCGCCGTAGCCACCCCAGCCGTTGCCGCAGATCATGGTGCCGTACTTGTACTGACGGTAGTTCTCCATAATATCGCACTCAACACCCGCAACCTCGGGGTCGGGATGAGAGCCGATGCCGGGTGCCTGAAGCCAAAACGCAGCGTGCCAACCGTCGCACTTGGGAAGGCGGCATCTGATCTCGTAATAGCCGTACTTATGCATAAACTTTGCGGGATCCTTCTTGCCGAAGGACCAGAAGTTTTTCGATGTTTCGTCGCGGGGATTGTCAAAGGTAAGTCCGCCCGTCTGCAGATGTGCGGAGCAGAAATCGTTGCCCTTGCGGAGAAGATTGATCTTGAGTGTTCCGTCGCTGACCTCAACGCCCTCTGTCGTGAAGGCGGGAGAGCGGTAGCCCCAGAAATTGAGGCGATAATTCCACTTGCTCTCGTCAAGAGAGGTGCCGTCAAATTCATCGTTCCAGACGAGCTTCCACTTCTTATCAGCAGGAAGAACGCTCGGAGAGTGATCCTCGACCGCATCAAAGGCGGTCATATTGCAATCTGTTAAATTTACCTGCCTGAATGCCATATCTTACCTTACAAACATATAAACAAAATATCCTGCGTAGCAAGCAAGAAGAACTGCGCCTTCCGCGCGAGAGATCTTATTCTTGGTTGCAACAGCAAATACGAGTACAAGGACGGTAATAGCAATGACAGCAACGGTATCGATAACAGCAAGCAAGCCGACGGTTATCGGGGAAATAAGCGCGCTTGATCCGAGAATAAATACCACATTAAAGATATTGGAGCCGATAACATTGCCGAGTGCGAGGTCGCTCTCCCCCTTCTTCGCCGCAACCATCGAGGTTACGAGCTCGGGAAGAGACGTTCCGAGTGCCACGATAGTCATACCGATAAGAGTTTCGCTCATACCGAATTTTGCCGCGATAGCCGAAGCACCGTCAACAACGAAATCACCGCCGAAAATGATGCAAACAGCGCCGACAACTATTGCCAGGATCGACTTCAAAGGAGACATTACCTTAACATCCTCTTCCTCCTCAAGCTCTCCCGCCTTGCGTGCCTTAAGAGCCGCGCTGATCTGCCAATACATATAAAACGCAAAAAGTGCGGTAAGGATGAGACCCGCGAGCCAACCGAGAGTGTATGTAGTTTCAACAACAGCCGCGCCTACCTCGCCATCTGCGGGAACTCCGGTATTGATACCGAGGAAAAGCGAGCCCAGGAGAGCAGCTGTGCAAAGGATAGAAAAGGGGATCTCCTTCTCGATTGTATTTTTTTGTACCGAAACCGGCTTGATAAGCGCACTCGCGCCGAGAACGACAAGAGTATTGAAAAGATTGGAGCCGACTACGTTACTGACCGCGAGGGCGTTCTGTCCCTTAAGAGCCGAGCTGATCGAGACCGACGCTTCCGGCAGGCTTGTGCCGAGTGCAACAACTGTGAGACCGATGATGATAGTGGGAACCTTGAGAAGCTTTGCTACGCTCGATGACCCCTCAACGAACCAGTCCGCGCCCTTGATAAGGAGCACAAAACCGCCGACGAGTGCCAAAATGGCGAGGAAAATGTTCATTTTTTACCTGCTTTCCGCGAAATATTCGCTATGTTTCTTCCTATTAATATTATATCCTTAATATTATACTACAAAGCCGCCGAAAAGTCAACCTCTTTTTTACATATTCATTCTTATTTATAAAAACAAAAAGGGCAAAGACTTTTGATATTCTTTGTCCTATTTATAAGTTTACAGTTATAATGCTCGCTGTCGCTCGCAGTTATGAGTTTGCTGCGCAAACGTTATGATATGATCGCCGCATTATTTCATAGTTGCCCGAAGGGCATCATAACTCGGCGAAGCCGATCATAGTTCTGAACTCGCTGAAGGCGATCATAACTGCGCACCCGCAAGCGGGTGCGCAACTCTGCCTGTAAGCCGGGTTCTGTCGTGGACGACCATCTGTCTTTGCTGTATGTCGCCATACAGCTCCGGGGGTTCCCCCGTGCCACCCGGGAGTATGTGTCGGGCAAACGACTCCCATGCGGTGTTGCTTCGGATAGGGTTTA
>JAZSOQ010000105.1:0-14650 GCA_045537015.1 Eubacteriales bacterium | reverse complement strand
AACATATTCCTGAGGAACGGAGGAAGCACCGTGAAGAACGATCGGGAATCCGGGGATCTTCTTCTCGATCTCTTCGAGAATGTCAAAACGGAGCGGAGGGGGGACAAGGATACCCTCTTCGTTACGTGTGCACTGTGCAGGTGTGAACTTGTATGCACCGTGGGATGTACCGATAGAGATAGCCAGAGAGTCAACACCGGTCTTAGCAACGAACTCTTCAACCTCTTCGGGACGGGTATATGTGGAATCCTCAGCAACAACGTCATCCTCAACGCCTGCAAGAACGCCAAGCTCACCCTCAACAACGCATCCGCGTGCATGGGCGTAATCAACGACCTTCTTGGTCAGAGCGATATTGTCTTCGTAGTCAAAATGAGAACCGTCGATCATAACGGAGGTGAAACCGCCGTCGATGCAGGACTTACAGATCTCAAAATCTGCGCCGTGGTCAAGGTGAAGAGCGAAATCAACGCCGCTGTCCTCAACTGCTGCGCGAGCAAGGCCCATAAGGTATGCGTGCTTAGCATACTTACGCGCGCCTGCGGAAACCTGGAGAACGACGGGGGACTTTTCCTCAGCAGCCGCCTCGGTGATAGCCTGAATGATCTCCATGTTGTTAATGTTGAAAGCGCCGATAGCATAGCCGCCGGCATAAGCCTTCTTGAACATTTCCTTGGTTGTTACAAGTGCCATTTTTTTGTCTCCTTGTGAGTAAATTTATTTCCATCCTATATTATACACTTTTTTTGTTAAAAAATCAAGTTTTTCGGGGAATATTGTTTGGAGATTTGAGAAAAAAAGAGGAAAATATAAAAAAGTATTGACAGAAAATAAAAACTGTTGTATAATAATAACGTAGGAGCACCGATACGGTTGCTTCCCTCGAACGATTAAAAGATAACCGCTCTTCCGGTCAAAGCAGGGCGGTTATCTTTTTTTGTTTCTGAAACAGGTTATATTATCAAAAAACGTTCCGCAACGCGGAACATATCGTACCGCGCCCCGCGCGGTATATCGTATTGTTTGCCAAAGCAAACAATATATCGTATCGGCGCCAGCCGATATATCTCGCGCCGTTCGCAGACGGCGCTTCTCAAAAAGGAAAAAATCCGCCGTGGCGGATTTTCTCGATCTTATTAAATTTCGCCCTCGGCTTTCTTTGGACTCAATAATCCCGCAAACCGCTGACTCCCCACCCCCTCCCGCTTGCGGAGGGGCGAGATTGAAAGCCCGCACTCAGGTAAATTTCACTCAGCAAGCGACTCTGTCATCATTTTTACTGCAAGAGAAAAGCCTTGAATGAAGGAATCCTCTTCACCAATAAGCGCGAGCTCGCTATGGGAGCTTCTGAGCTTGTCGAGGACCTGTTTACCCTCGGTGTCGAGCTTGTTCCAAAGAATATTATAGCATATTTCAAGCTCGCCGCGCAGCTTTTTGGTCTTTTCGTCGTCGGCTTCTCTTTTTTCACTTATCGGATTGATGTCTCCGTGCCAAAGATCGGACAGAGTTTGTTTCATTTTATTTTCCTCCAAAACAAAAAGTGCGCAGCCGAAGCCGCGCACCGAAAAACGCAAACTCCGATTGCTGCTACACAAACCGAAGTTAGATCTCTACCTTTTTGGCATATTCTCTACCTCATATGGAATTTGCGCTTTTGCCAAATTCTTATGAGGTAAGGATACGCCAAAAAAGGGTATAGTTATACTATCCCGAAAAAGTTAGAGCCGTAAATATTCAGTTTGTGTAGCAAATATATTATAGCATAGTTTTGGCATTTTGTAAACAGTTAAATGAAATTTTACGTTGTTTAGATCGCTGAATAACCAAGTTCGCACTCAAAACAATCGCCCTCCCGCTTGCGGGAGGGTTGGGTGGGTATTCAGATACTCAAACGAAGACTCTTTCGCGTGGCAAAGGGTGACAGAGCGCAACCCTTCCCTACATTCGGGAAGGGTTGACTCTGTCCAAAACGGAGAAGCAGAGCTTCACCGTTTTGAAGCGCGGTAGCGAGAGCTGAAGCTCTCGCATTAGCCCGAGGCTCTGCCTCGTGCTCCGTTTAAGAAACTTTTCGAGAAAAGTTTCTTAAAAATCTTCAAAAGCTTTCCCGCTGCTGTTGTTTTTTTTGATCGAAAATTTCCGCGTGCGGAAATTCACCTTCATTTCGCCCAAGGCGAACTATCATTCGGCGTAAGCCGATCATCATTCTGCCGAAGGCAGATTATCATTCGCGCTCTGCGCGACAATACCGCCAACTTCCGCCACAGCCGAAGGCTGTACCTCCTCCTCATACCCACTCGTCGGTGCCGTCATTATCCCAAAGCTGACCGCTATGGCATTGTTCACCCTATCCATCATCTCGTCGTCAAGATGTCCCATCCGCTCGCGCAGGCGGCGTTTGTCAAGTGTACGTATCTGCTCGAGAAGTATCACCGAGTCCCGCGCAAGTCCCGCGCGCGAGGCGTATATGTCGATATGTGTCGGCAGGCGTGTTTTGCTCATTCTCGAGGTGATCGCGGCGGCTATGACCGTCGGACTGTATTTGTTCCCTACGTCGTTTTGTATTATCAGCACCGGGCGCAGTCCGCCCTGCTCCGAGCCGACTACGGGCGAAAGATCTGCATAATATATATCCCCTCTGCGGATCTGCGAGTTCATTTCCTTCTTCCTTTCCTTGTGGTCTTCTATTGATATTCTTGCCATCAAATACGTCATCTTAAACATTTGACGGAAATAATGACAATGGAAAATTTCTCTATTGTCATTATATGTCGGAAGAAAAGATATTGACTTTCGCCGCCGTTGGTGATATAATTATAAAAAACTACCTACGGAGGCAGAAAATGAATTACTGGACACTATCGAAGGATAACATATACGTCGCCGCGCACCGCGGATGGAGCACCGTTTACCCCGAAAACACCCTTCTCGCGTTCAAAAAGGCTATCGAGATCGGCGTTGACCAGATCGAGACCGACGTTCGTATCACGAAGGACGGCGAGCTTGTCTGCATCCACGACGCAACTGTTGATCGCACCACAAACGGCACCGGCAAGGTCTGCGACAAGAATCTTGCGGAGCTCAAGACCCTCGACGCGGGCTCCTGGAAGGGCGCAGAGTTCGCGGGCGAAAAGATCCCCACTTTCATTGAATTTATGGAGCTTGTCAAGGATCATCCCACAATGACCCTCGATATCGAGCTCAAGGAATACCCCGTTGACGGACGTGACGAGATCGCCTTTGACGTTTGCGACCGCGTTATGAAGATCATCGACGACTACGGCTTCACCGACCGCGTTGTTATCAACACCTTCAACGGCAAGCTTCACGAGTATATGGAGGACAAATACGGCTCCAAATACCGCCGCCACATCTACTACCCCCTCACCCACATGGGCAAGGTCAAGCGCGACCCCTATACCTCGTCCGCCTACTGCTGCTGCATGTTCCGCGCGCTCTACAGCCCCATCAATATGGCAACGAAGGAAGAATTCGACCGCATGGCAGCCCTCGGGATCCAGCCATGGGCACCCGCCGGAGTCAAGACTCAGGAGCACGTCGACGAAGTCATCGCCTGCGGCGGAACGCTGATCACTTGCAATAATCCGGATGAGATTCTTCAGTTCTTGCGTAATAGAGGAAAACATCAGTAAGTGGTCAAATAAGAGTGAACAGTGGACAGTGGACAGTGGACAGAAAGATGCGAGGATAAATTAATTTTGATTTTTGCATTCCATTGTACCGGCAGAAAATATAATAAAAAGGAATCGGATATTCAGAAGATTACTTCAAAATATCCGATTTCTTTTGTTTATTTCAGTTTTGCAGCAAACAGCGTTTCAGACGTACTGTACAAAATTATTTGCCCGCGTCTTTCTGTCCACTGTCCACTAACCACTGTCCACTTTAATCCTCGTCAACGAGCAAAATCCTACCCTTCACCGCTCCGGGTGTAAGATAGAGCTCAAACGCATCCCAAGCCTTTGCGAGGGGGTATTTTGCGAAAACGAGACCGTCGTCATACTTGAGTCTGCCGTCGCCGAAGCAAGCGGCGGTGAGCTCCCATTCTTTGCCCGGGAATGGTGCGGAATAGCTCATCCAGGAGCCGACAAGGCGGAATTCCTTGCGGTTGAGGTTTTCCCACATCTTGGGAGTGAAGGTGACGTCGGTATGGGGGGTGCCGATGAAGCAGACGTGAGCCTTGTTTGCCGCAAGCTCGAACGCCATTTTCATAGTCACGGGGCTGCCCGCGGTCTCGTAGACTGCGCCGAAGCCTTCGCCGTTCGTGTAAGCCTTGATCTTTTCGGCAAAATCGGGATCGGTGGAGTTGAATCCCTCGTCCGCGCCGAGCTTCTTTGCGAGCTCGAGTCTTTCGTCGAGGATGTCGATAACGACGACCTTCTTCGCACCGAAGATCTTTGCCCACTGCGCGGTGAAAAGACCGATCGTTCCGCCGCCGCAAACGGCAACGTACTCGCCGCCCTGGCACTCGTTGAGGAGCACGCCGTGGAGAGCTACGGTCGAGGGCTCGAACATTGCGCCCTGCTCGAAGGAAACGCTCTTGTCGAACTTGATCGCGTTCTGCGCGGGGATGCAAACGTACTGCGCGAAGCTTCCGTTTTCGCGCGAGCCGATGAAGGAATAGTGCTTGCAGAGGGAGTAATTACCCTTCTGACAATCGCGGCACTTTCCGCAAGGCTTGAGAGGCGCGCCCGAAACGCGGTCGCCGATCTCAAATCCCTCAACACCCTCGCCGAGAGCCGCGATCTCGCCCGAGAACTCGTGGCCGAGGATGATCGGGAAGAAATGCGCGCCACCGTGAAGCACACGGGGAATATCCGAGCCGCAAATACCGCTCGCACGGACTCTTACAAGCACCTCGCCCGCCTTCGGGGAGGGCTTTTCTGTTTCTTTATACTGAAGATCTCTGTCGCCGCAAAGCACGGCTGCCATCATTTTTTCGCTCATTTGGATTACCTTTCTTACTATATGGATTATTTTAATACAAACTGATGAGTATTGAATGTATCATTAAGCCATTCAACCCAGATTATTGTGTCTTTTTTCTCGCGTGGATCACCGTCGCAAAACTCATCGTAAAGCCGACGAAGCTTACATAACATATCCTTTTCAAAATAATCTTTCATTGAATCGGATATGCTATCGGATTTTATAACATAAAACCCTAACAAAGGAGAATTTACACCGGGGTGAAGAATCATACTTGCAACTACGGTGCCCTTTATATTTTTCTTATAATATCCATACCCGAACTCGTTTTTATATGGATTATACTGCCTACTGAATTCTCCAAAACACAATTTTACTTCGGTATCTTGAAAAATAGATTTTGCAGCTTTGATCGAAGTGCAGAACGTCTCTCCGTCATTTAGGGGGCGAGAATATACTTTCATAATATTTTTTGATTATATTTTGTTCTCGTATGGGGATGCTGAGAGTAGTTGTCTATATTTTTCTTGATTTTATGCGATACAGACTCCGCCACCCCTCATTCGTCACGCTCGCGCGCGCCACCTTCTCCCAAGGTCCGGGAGAAGGCTGAGGGTTGGTGCTATCTGCTTATTTGTGCAGCGAATTACATTAATGCTGTAATTTAGTCAGTCAAATAGGAATATTTTATTAAAACCGGATCAAGCAGAATCATAATCTGTTTTTCTATCAGATTCGTTTGATTATTAAGTGTTATTTGAAAATCGAAGTTTATATTTCAATCGCGTAGCGATTCAATTAAATTATTCCTATTTGACCAACTACGGTTTATATCACAAACGGTATTCGCTGAAATGCGAAGAATCGTGAATCAACCCCCAGCCTTCTCCCGGACCTTGGGAGAAGGTGGCACGCGTGAGCGTGACGAATGAGGGGTGGCGGAGTCTGCAACCAATAATATCAAGAAAGACAGATTATCTTAAAATTTACTCCTCACAAGCTGCCTTACGCTGAAGGACTGCCTTGAAGATCGCGGGGTCGAATTTGACTTCGCGGTTATATGTATAAAGTCCGTTGACCTCCTGCTCGACGTCGGTCAGCTGGGTGTAGCAAAGACCGCCGATCGCGGGGTTATCGAGGAGGGCGTCGGTCAAGCCGCGGAAGCGCTCGATGAATTCCTCGCCCGACTTCGGCGCGTTGCCGTAGCCCCAGCCTGCTCCTTCGGGAGCCCAGCGGATTCCGCCGTACTCGGAAACGAAGGTGGTGGTGTAGCCGAAGTGGTTGCGCGGCATACCCAGGAGAGTGCCGTTTTGGCGCATATCCTCATATCTCGCGCGGAAGGTCTCGGGATTCTGATCGTAGTCGTGAACGTCCATAAAATCGGAAACGTGGTGAACGTGGGTCCATCCCGAGGTGTCGATGTAGGCACGGGTCGGGTCAAACGCGCGTGTCACTGCGCCGAGAGCGCGGACGAAATCGGGATCCTGATTCTTCTGCGTTTCATTGAGGGGACACCAGCCGATGATCGAGGGATGGTTGAAATCGCGCTCAACGCACTCGACCCACTCGGGAATGAAATTCGCCCAAGCGTCGGCACGAGCGATGTCAAGACCCCAGTTGCCGTGCTCGCCCCAAACGATGTAGCCCTCGCGGTCGCAGTAGTAGAGGAAGCGGGGCTCAAAGATCTTCTGGTGAAGTCTTGCGCCGTCGAATCCGCACGCCATCGAGCGCTTGATGTCGTTCAGAAGCTCCTCGTCGATCGATGCAGTGTAGATTCCGTCGGGATAGAAGCCCTGGTCGAGGATGAGTCGCTGGAAGACGCACTTGCCGTTGAGATAAAGGAATCCGTCCTTGACCTCAACCGAGCGCATACCGAAATAGGTGTCGACCTTGTCCTCACCAAGGGTGACGGTCATATCGTAAAGTCTGCCCTGACCGATCTCCCAAAGCTCGACCTTTGAGAGCTTTACGGTGACGGTTGCAATGCCGCTGCCAACAACAGCCTCGGCGCATCCGGTGCATTCGGAGGCGTAAGAGGTGCAGATCTTTACATTTTTGCCCTCCGCGCCGATCGCGTTTACGGAAACGGTCACGGTGCCGGCGTGGATGTCGGTGTAGATCTTGAAATTCTTTATGTAGGAAGCGGGAACGCGCTCGAGCCAGACCGTCTGCCAGATGCCGGTGGTTCTGGTGTAGGAGCAGCCGTGGGAGGCATACTCGGGGCACTGCTTGCCGCCGGGCTGATTGCCGCTGCGGATGACATCATCGGCGCAGACCGTGATGATATTTTCGCCCGCCTCGAGCGCATCGGTGATGTCTGCGTTCACGGGAACATAGCCGCCGACGTGGTTGACGACATTTTTGCCGTTTACCCAGACCTCGGTCTTGTAGTCACAAGCGCCGATATGGAGCAGGATGCGGTCAGAGCCGTTATTCCAACCCTCGGGAAGTGTGATCGCACGGCGATACCATACGCACTCGCAGAAATCGGTGTGACCAAGTCCCGAAAGCACGCTCTCGCGGCAGAAGGGGACGGTGATCTTCTGGTTAAGCGCCGCATCGGCGTGGTAGAGCTTGCGCGCTCTGCCGGAACGGCTGTAATCCTCGTGGAATTCCCACTCGCCGTTGAGGTTTACCCAATCGGCACGGTAAAAATCAGGACGCGGATGTTCGGGACGCGGAATATTCATCATAGTTTTTTCCTCGCTTTTCTTTAGCCGTAAGAGAGTCGAACCTGATCACCTCACGGCGAATTAATTTTTGATGGATTTTGGTGGGGTTTTGCGAAGCAAGGTATTAACCTTGCGAGTGAAATCACGCCGAAAGACGCGGAAATTAATTACCGTGAGGCGATTAGGTCCGATTCTCTTACGGCTATATTAAGGATTATCTTTATCCACTATATATGATACCAAATTTTCGAGCATTTGTAAAGAGGATTTGGGATTTTTTTGCGGTTAATTTGGCCTTTTGAAAGTAAAATAATTAAATCGGTGATCTAAAACTACGCCCTCCCGCTTGCGGGAGGGGTGGGTGGGTATACTGTAGCCAAGCAAAGACTTTTTTGCGTGGCAAAAGGTGACAGAGATCAATACTTCCCTACATTCGGGAAGTATTGACTCTGTCCAAACAGGAGAAGCAGAGCTTCACCTGTTTGAAGCACGGAAGCAAAAGCTGAAGCTTTTGCATTAGTTCGAGACTCCGTCTCGAGCTCTGCCACCTTTTGAAAAAGGTGGACGAAAACTTTCAGTGGCGCTTTTTTCATCGTTTGGATTTGCAAAAATGCTCTGCCAAAGGCAACTCACACAAAAAAATTATATAAATAGGTAGAAAATCGTCAAAAAATGCACTTGAAGAGTGATGAAAAAAGTGGTAAAATATTGGAGTTATTTTATTTAGGAAGAAGGATCAGTTTATGGATTCGTTTATTTTCGCTCTCTCCGCTGTTGCGCCCATCGTTTTGGCTGTTGTTGTCGGCTACTTTTTCAAAAAAATCGGCATGATGGACGCGGATTTCGCCAAAAAGGCTAACAAGCTCGTTTTCCGCGCGTTTATGCCCGTTATGCTCTTCGTTAATATCTACAAGATGTCATTGTCCGACGTCGATCTCGGCTTCATCGGATACTGCCTCATCGCGCTTTTCATCGTTTTCGCGCTCTCCATTCCCGCTTGTATGATGATCGCGGGCAAGAAGGATCGCGTCGGCGTTCTCGTTCAGGCTATTTTCCGTTCGGGTTACTCCCTGATCGGCATCCCTCTCGCGGGTTCGCTTTACGGTGATGAGGGTATGATGGCGGCAACCATTCTTTCCGCCGCGCTCATTCCCTGCTTCAACGTTCTTGCCGTTATCAGCCTTTCCGCTCTCGGCAACGACAGCGGCGAGAAGGTTTCCCCCAAGAAGATCATTCTTGACATCATCAAGAACCCCCTCATCATCGGCATTTTCGCGGCACTCGTCTGCGTTGCTGTTCGCACCTTCGTGCTCGAGCCGATGGGCATCACCTTTAAGCTTTCGAACATTACTCCCCTTTTCCAGGTGCTTCAGTACCTCGCCAACCTTGCGATCCCGCTTGCACTCCTCGTTCTCGGTGCACAGTTTGAGTTCTCGGCAGTTGCGGCGCTCAAAAAGGAGATCATTTTCGGTACTCTCACTCGCACCGTGATCGTTCCCGCGCTCGTTCTCGGCGTTGCATTCGTATTCTTCCGCGAGAGATTCAACGCCGCACAGTTTGCTACTCTTGTAGCCGCGTTTGCAACACCCGTTGCAGTCCCCAGCGTACCGATGGTTCAGGAAATGGGCGGCGACGTGACCCTCGCAGGTCAGCTCGTAGTCTGGTCCACGCTCGTTTCAGCCCTCACCGTATTCCTCGTGACATTCCTGCTTCGCATGGGAGGAGCGTTCTAAAAGTTATATTCGCCTGCGGCGAGTGATATTGCTTCGCAGTGATATTTGGACTTCGTCCAAGTGATATTCGCTTCGCGAGTTTGGAGGCGAATATAATACCACTGCGAGCATAGCGAGCAATACCACTTACCGCAAGGTAAATATCACTCTTTGCGAAAGCAAAGAATACCACTATAACACTTTTTAATATGATAAATCCGCCCGAAAATCGGGCGGATTTTGCTTTTGTGTCACCAAATACTTTATGTAGACTAATTCACATATTTATGATATAATTATTTTGAAATCATCTTAACCGTTTTATCTTTCCGACGACTATATGTATGAAGGCGCCTGAAAACGGAAATGGAGAAGCAAATGGATAGTATAAAGCTTGATGGGTTGATAGCCGAAAATATGAAGTCGATATTCGGCTTTGCTTTGACAAGGCTTGGGAATGTGACCGAAGCAGAATATCTTGCGAGCGATATTCTGTATGAAATTATTCGGTCGGCACCGAATCTGAAAGACGAGGAACGCTTTTACGGCTTTATGTGGAAAATTGCGGAGAATGTTTATATGGACTATCTTCGCAAAAAAGCGAAAAACGCAAGCCGTACAGCGGAGCTCGACGAAAGCATTGCCGATGAATCCGAATCTGTTTTAGATGAAATCGCCAAAAAAGAGGAGCTGAATCTTCTTCGGCGCGAGCTCTCGCTTTTGTCAAAACAATATCGGGATGCAACCGTTTTGTACTATATCGAAGATCTCTCCTGCTCCGAAATTGCGAAAAAATTGCAGATCAGCACGGAAATGGTAAAGTATTATTTGTTCCGTGCAAGAAAAATTATCAGAGAGGGTATGAATATGGAAAGACTATTCGGCGAAAAAAGTTATAAACCTTGCGGGTTTGAAATTGATTACTGGGGATTGGTAAAATTCAATCCAAACGAATTCAGCTCTTTTCGGAAAAGAAAGATAAAGGGCAATATCTTACTTGCGGCATACTACAGCCCGATGACGATTCAAGAGATCAGCATAGAGCTCGGAGTTGCGCTTCCTTACCTTGAGGACGAAATCAAGTTGCTTGTCGATCGTGAATATCTTGTCTGCAACAACGGAAAGTATTTGACCAATATCCCGATTTTCACACTTGATTGCACGAAAATGATTGATGAAAAACTGAAAGAGCTTATCGAGGAAAGCGCACAAAAGATTGCTGCTGTAACGGATGAGTTTGACGCGCGCTTTGGAAACAGATTTGCAAACACAAATCTCGCGCGTTGGCAAAAAGTTTTAATGTGTATGCACTTCGCATTGATGGAAACCGAGAGCACTCTGAAAAGCAAGTATGGTAAAACATCCGAGAACCGTAAGGGTGTGATCTGGGGCAGGAGCTTTGAGTCATCTGTTCAGGAAAAGTTACCACAGGGTATTCAAGGTATTTATAACGGGTGCGAGTCAAGCGATAAACGCGGAAGTGTTATAGCAATGAATTTCAGACAAACGCTGAACGCACAGCATTTTGAATATGGCATGACCGATCCCATAGTTTGCACAGCGGTCGATTGCTTTGAGTATTTGCCGAAGGATTGGCAGAAAGTGCTGGACGAACGCGTTTACGCAAAGGACGGTAAGGCGAATTTTGCAGTATGGTCATACAACGAATATGAGGAACTTAAACAGATCCTGCATGAGTGCATCTCTGTTGTTGCTGATCTGAACAGAAAAACTGCCGAGATCGCCGTGAATATAACCGCGGATCTTGCTCCTTCACATATTCGCCAAACCGCAGAATACGTCGGCGCGCTTGTTTACCGCTTCTATTCAACGGACAAATTGGTAAGCAAGCTGTTTGAAATGGATTGGATAAATCCGGTCGCAGATAGCGATAAACCTGCCATTTGTGTTGTAAAGTATTAAATAAAATAAAGTGCTATTTCACATTTTTAGTGAAATAGCACTTTATTGTTAAAACCAAAATTCGGTTTTAATTGCATCCGTATTATCCTCGGAGTACTCGATCTCTTCGGATAGGATTCGGGCACGGTCGAGGATGGTTTCTTTTGTGGCGATCGACGCGAGCAGGCGTTCGCAGAAGAGGGAGAAGCCGAGGGCGGCGCGGAATTCTTCTTCGTTTTCCGCTGCGGAGGCGTGGCGGTAGATGAAGTATGCCAGCGCGCGCTCGAGCTCGGGTTCGATCTCGGTGGTCGCGTCTTTTCTTGATGAATAGCCCGAAAACAGCTCGCGGTGGCTCTCGTCGAGGTATTCGAGGTCGAAAATGAGCTCTTTCCACTCTTCGTCCGAAAGTTTTTCGGGCGCGGTGTCGTATTTTTCCGCGATTGCGCGGAGTCTTTCGGCGTAGGGAATATTTCGGTCGGAAAGGATCTCATATACCTTTTCGCGCTCGGTGACGGCGTCGAAAAGAGTATTAATTTCTTCGTCTTCCTCGCCGATTTCGATCATTTCGGCGTAATTATCGGATGAAAGCACGATCCTGCAAGCTTCCTCGCAGGAAATGCCGAGCCCGACTTCACGTCCGCGCGCGGTGGAGTTGTAAAAGCGCGGGTGCTCGCGGCAGATGTCGCAAAGATAGCTCTCACCGAGCTCGCAGATGATGCGGCAAAGTCCGCGCTCGTCGAGATGCGGGCATCTCTCGTCCTCGCTGAGAGCGAAATGCGGAGGGTCGCCGCAGATGCTCTTTTTGATCTCCTCGCCGTAGCCGCCGCGAAGGGCGGAATACTTGCGCATTGCCGCGTCGTCGACGTCGATCTCCCAGCCGATGCAGCAGCTATGCTTGCAACGGTCGGCGATACAGGCGAAATCAAGATAATATTTCGGTGCGCGGAGCGTCATATTTTATCCAAGCAGAATGTCAAGGGTCAGCATCACGCAGAAGCCGATGAGCAGGGAATATGTCGCGGCGCGCTCGCTGCCGTGCGCGTGAGTTTCGAGTATCATTTCGTCGCTGACGACGTAAAGCATCGTTCCGCCCGCAAATGCAAGCGCGAAGGGGAGCACCGCCTGCGCCAGGCTGACGGCGAGATATCCAAGAAGAGTGCCGATGACCTCGACCACTCCGGTCACTGATGCAATGAGGAAAGTGCGGCTCGGCTTGATTCCCGCCGAAAGCATCGGCGCGATGATGATCATACCCTCGGGGATATTCTGAAGCGCGATGCCGAGGGCTATGAGAATGCCGTCGGTAACGTTATCCGTGCCGAATCCGACGCCCGCCGCGATTCCCTCGGGGAAGTTGTGGATCGCGATTGCAAGCACGAAAAGCAGGATCTTGTGGACCTTGCCGCTGTTTTCCGAATTTTTCACGTTTTCGGGGTCGATTCCGGAAAGCTTGTGAAGGTGGGGGACGAGTTTATCGAGCGCGTTGACGGTAAAGGCGCCGAGGAAGATGCCGATGATGGTAATGGGCAGACCCTTTGCGCCGCCACCACCGTATTCAACCGAGGGTAAAATAAGTCCAAGCACTGCCGCCGCAAGCATTATGCCCGCCGCGAAGGACATCATTATGTCGCCCATGCGGTGTGATATTTTTTTGAATACAAAGCCGAGCACCGCGCCGAACAAGGTCGCCCCGCCGACGCCGAGTGCAGTCAAAAGCACTTCTGTCATAGTTTCTCCTTCCGGATCCCGATCTTACGAGATCTGTTTTCTTCAATGATATAATATTATACCACAATTTGCCGTGTAAGGCAATGTTTTGGGAGAAAAAACTCGGATATTGCAAGCAATATCCGAGTAAATATTTTTCCGAGAAGCTATACGCGCTTAAATGACAACGACTCTCCAAACGCCGTCAATTTCGTTTATGGTTTGCTTCATCGCCGCGATGTCCTCGTCGGAGGTGCCGGGGGCGAGGGCGAGGAGGGTGCAGGCGTTGTTGCCGCGCGATTTGTTCGAAAGATGCTCGATGTTGACGCCTCTTTCCGCAACAGCGCCCGAGATCTTTGCGATCGATGCGGGGATGTTCGCGTGGAGAACAAGGACATTTCTGCCCGCGTGGGCGGGGAGGTCGATTGCGGGGAAGTTGACGGAATTGCGGATGTTACCCGTGGTGAGGAACTCGACGAGCTGATTTGCCGCCATGATCGCACAGTTGTCCTCGCTTTCACCCGTCGATGCTCCAAGGTGGGGGATATTGACGATACCCTTGACGCCCAAAGTCTCCTCGGTCGGGAAGTCGGTGACGTAGGATGCGATCTTGCCCTCGGCGATGGCATCCTTGATGTCGGAGGCGATTGCAAGATCCGCGCGCGCGAGGTTGATTATTTTGACACCCTGCTTCATCTTGTCGATGTTTTCCTTGCGGATCATTCCGCGGGTTGCCTCGACTGCGGGGACGTGGAGGGTGATATAATCGCTCTTTTCGAAAATTTCATCTGTGGTGAGCGCGTGGCCGACGGCGCGGGAGATGCGCCAAGCGCCCTCAACGGTAAGGTAGGGGTCGTAGCCGATGACCTTCATACCGAGGTCGATCGCGGCATTCGCAACAAGCGCGCCGATCGCTCCGAGGCCGATGACGCCGAGCGTCTTTCCGCGAAGCTCACATCCCGCGAAAGCGGATTTGCCCTTTTCGACCGTCTTTGCAACGTCCTCTGTCAGCGTTTCCGCCCAGTTTGCGCCGCCGATGACATCACGCGAAGCGAGCATCAGCGCGCAGATGACGAGCTCCTTTACGCCGTTGGCATTCGCGCCGGGCGTGTTGAAAACGACGATTCCCGCCTCGGTGCAGCGGTCGATCGGGATATTGTTGACACCCGCACCGCAACGCGCGATGGCAAGCAGCTCGGGGTTAAATTCCATATCGTGCAGCGCCGCCGAGCGCACCATTATAGCCTCGGGAGCCGCCACATTCTCACCAACAACATACTCCGCGCGGTCAAATATATCGGTACCGCACGCAGCGATCTTATTCATAAGCTTTATGTTTTTCATGATTTTCTCCTAATTGATTATAGAACATCGTTTTCAGACATTTTAATTATCGTTTCTGTATATTATTGGGTACAATAATGTCCTCCTCATTCACCGCTCCTCGCGGTCCCCCTTCTCCGCTGGAGAAGGCTTGAGAGTAAAGCGATAACCGTTAACTATTCAGCGAATAATATTTTGCAATATAATTTTGCATATCAAATTGGAATATTTTATTGAAAAGATTGGCGGAAACTCCATTACGAGCACAGAATTATTTTAATAAAAATATTCCAATCTACCAAAACAGAATTAGTGCAGTAAACGATATTCGCTGAAATGCAACGAGAACGGGACCAATCCTCCAGCCTTCTCCAGCGGAGAAGGGGG
>JAZSOQ010000012.1:0-3026 GCA_045537015.1 Eubacteriales bacterium | reverse complement strand
ATACTTCCCGAATGTAGGGAAGTATTGCGCTCTGTCACCTCGCGCCCAACGGGCGCACGATATACCTTCGGTACGATATGTTGACACACGATATGGCACTTACCTACGGCAAGTTGCGACTCTGTCTTGGCGGCTTATGCCTTCATTTTCCTACGGAAAACCGTCAGAGCCGCACGGCTTACGCCGACACGATATGTTCCGCTTTGCGGAACGTAAAGGAAAAATCCGCCGCAGCGAATTTTCACATCTTTATTGAATTTCGCCTTGGATTTCGTTCGGGTGCGCGAGATTTCGCATATCGCTGACTGCCCACCCCAACCCCTCCCGCAAGCGGGAGGGGAGTAAGAGATCACCGATGTCTTTGCTAAGTGTTCCAAACACCGTTTTTAACCAATGGTTTATTATTTGGTGGCACGAAGATATTGACTTCATTAAAACAATATGATATAATAAACCTACTAATCCAACAACAAAGGAGGTGGGCAAAATGACTATCTTAATACCGATAATGTCAACTGTCGTTTTGTCCGCCGTTTGCACCGCATGATCTGCCTGCGGGAATAAATACGCTCTTGATTTTATCGGGAGCGTTTTTTATTTTCAATTTTTAGAAAGAGGTATGATCATGAGTTTATTTGACCTGTGTAATGACGGCGAGTTGAAGTTTGAATACGAAATTCAAGGAGATTTGAATGTCATCCCCGCGACAGCAGAAGAAGCATATTTCGTCAGGATAATGTTTGTTGACAATCTGAAATATCTGCATTGCGAGAATATTAAATTAGAGGAATGGCGCGAGTTGCTTGCCGCAGACGACCCGGACGAGAAGCATTTTTTGATCCGTAAGGGAACGATTCCCGTCGGATATATGAAGATCAACGGGCTGCTAAATAAGGATACGGCGTGGATCAGTATGCTCTTTGTTTCGGGAAAATATCATCGCCGGGGAATCGGTCGCTTCGCGGTTTCCTATGCCGAGGATTTCATCAAGAACCGCGGATTTACAAGCGTCGCAATTCAAACGACGGATGATAACACCCCGGCGAGAAATCTCTACGAAAAATGCGGATTCTCGGGCAGATTCGATGAGCAAAAGCAAAGATGGCGTTTTGTCAAACAGTTGATTTGAGCATAGCTTTTGCGGCAAATATTAATTCTTCCACTAAAGTCTCGCTTGAGTCCAAAACAACGAGTTGATAATTGACATTCCTTCTTATCTGTGATAGAATATATTCATAGAAAATAGGAGGGCAAATCAATGAATATTAAACTCGGAGAAAAAATAAAACAGCTTCGTCATAGGGACGGAAGGCGGCAAGAAGATCTTGCACTCGTACTCGGAGTCAGTCCTCAGGCTATATCGCGTTGGGAGGCAAACGGCGGTTATCCCGATATGGATCTGATTCCCGCTATCGCGAATTACTTTAACGTCAGCATAGACGAGCTTTTCGGCTATAGCCGTGAACGCGAGGCGAAGCTTAACGGAATTATCGAAAAAGCTGACAGAATGCTTGACGAGCAAGGCGATATGACCGAGTGCGTCAGTATGCTTCGCTCGGCGGCAGAAGAATTTCCCTCGGAATCGAAGATCCTTATCAGGCTCGGCTATGCGCTCAATCTTCACGGCTGGAAGAAGTACGGCGCGCGAAGCTACACCAAAGAGGGCTCCGATTATGCGCTTGAAGATACCGAGTACAATTCGGGCAATGTCTATTGGCAGGAAGAGATCAAGGTGTTTGAAAAAGCATTGGCGATGGATATTCCGCCGCAGGATCGCGATACTATCATAAATATGATGGTAACCGCTTATGCGAAAATGGGATATAACGAAAAAGCCAAAGCTCTTGCCGAAAAACAGGACTCTATCACCGTATGCCGCGAGTGCCTTATGCCCAAGGCTACCGAGGCAGAGGAGCGCGATAAATATCAGGGCGAGGCAATAATCGCGCTTTTGTCCGAAATGAACAGAACGATCTTCTATTTGGTATATACCAAGCTGTCTGTTTTGACAAAGCCCGAAGGCGTCGCTCTGCTTTTAAGCCTTGCGGGACTTTATGAAAGCGTTTTCAGCGACGGGAACTGCGGACTCTTGCATTCCGACATCGCAAAGCTGTATTTCCGCGCCGCAATTCTCGAGGCAAAGTTCGGTCAAAGTATCGAAAAGGCATTTGAGCACTTCAAACGCGGCTACGAGCATCATAAAAAATTCAAGGCAATAAGTTGCTCTGAATCCTATCAATACACCGCACCCGTTGTGGAAAAGGTTGCCTGCCAGATAAATACCAATCTCAAAAAAGACGATGCCTTCCTCAACACCTGGACCGAGCATTTCCCACAGGCACTCATTGATCGCATTAAAGCCGATGAGGAGTATTCAGAGTGTTTTGAATCTCATAAATAAAGTCTTGCAAACACCTCCTGTTTATGATATAATGATAAAAAACGCGGGAGGGCAAGCAAATGGAAGCATATATCCGCAAGGTTCAATACCACGAAACCGACAAGATGGGTGTGGCGCATCATTCGAATTATATAAAGTGGATGGAGGAGGCGCGGGTCGATTTTCTTGACAAGATCGGGTACGGGTATGTCAAGCTCGAGGAGGAGGGTATCATCTCGCCCGTGCTGACCGTGGAGTGCGAGTATAAAAAGCCCCTGCACTTCGGCGACGAGTTCGCGGTTTTGCCCGAAATCTTGGAATTCAAGGGCATCAGACTCGTCATCGGGTACACCTTTACCCTCGCGGGCGAAACGGTTGCGACGGGCAAGACCTCGCATTGTTTCCTAACTCCGGAGGGCAGACCCATCGCGCTCAAGCGTCAGTTTCCGGAGTTTGAGGCGGTGTTGAAGGGGCTTGTAAAAAAGTGAACAGTGGTTAGTGGACTGTGGACAGAAAGATGCGGGCAAATAATTTTGTACAGTACGTTTGAAACGCTGTTTACTGCAAAACTGAAATAAACAAAAGAAATCGGATATTTTGAAGTAATCTTCTTAATATCCGATTTCTTTTTATTAAATTATATGCC
>JAZSOQ010000134.1:0-6235 GCA_045537015.1 Eubacteriales bacterium | reverse complement strand
GTTAGCTTTTATTCAAATAGCGAGAAGTTTTGGTCAACCTTTTTCAAAAGGTTGCGAATTCTTAAGGCGGAGCCTTAAGTCGCCCTCCGCAGAGGGCGAAAACGGTTGCCGAAGGCAACCCCGCAAGCTTTGCTTGCTCTCCCCCCTTGCGCTTAAAACCGGCGGCGCCCCTGCCGACGGTTTTGAAGGAGTAAAATCTTCCCTTTAGGGGAGATTTTTGCTCCTTCGCTTTATTTTTCTGAATTTTATTCGGCAATGGGTGACAGAGCGCAATACTTCCCTACAATCGGGAAGTATTGACTCTGTCCAAAATCGAGAAGCAGAGCTTCACGATTTTGAAGCACGGAAGCGAGAGCTGAAGCTCTCGCATTGAAATGAGGCTCCGCCTCATACTCCGCGAACTTTTGAAAAAGTTCGATCAAAACTTTCCGTTATTGTTGGCAATAAAAAGCTGATCCACTCGCGTGAATCAGCTTTTATCTTATAAAATTCCGAGTCTGGTGAGATCCTCGCGGAGGTTTTCGGTAGTCGTAAACAAGTGCGCCGTGAGGCCGCACTCGGTAGCAGCGTCGGTGTTGAGGTAAAGGTCGTCGGCGAAGAAACACTCCTCCGCGAGAAGCCCGTATCTCTCAAGCAAAAGCGGAAACGCCGTCCTCTCACGCTTGCGCGCGTGAAGCTCGTAGGAAACTCCCCTGCCGTCAAACATATCAAAAAGCTCAAAGCTCTCCCAAACGTGCTCAAAACACTCGGGATAATCCGAAAGGAGATAAAGTCCATATCCCTTCGCCTTCAGCTCCGAGAGTACCTCGGGGATACCCTCGATCACCGTGTGCTTGCGGTACCAAGTGTCGAAATACTCGTTTGCAAGCTCGCGGTCCTCAGGTAGCATCGAGACGAGATATATGGCTCTCATTTCCTCGCCGCTTATCTCGCCGCGATCGTAGCGCTGCCACTCGGGGTTCAAAAACATTCCGCGGTGGATGCGAAGCGCTCTTTCTTCGTCGGTCAAGGTAAAGAGCCATTTGTGTCCGCCGAAATGACAAAGCGTATCCGAAAAATCAAAAATCAGGTTTTTTATCATTTCTTAGCCTTTTTCTTAAAAATCTTGCTTCTGAAAAGCAGAATATTCATTCCCGCAAAGAAGAGGGCGAAGATGATGAGTACAAGAACCGGCTTTGTGGGCGCGAGGGTCGCAAGGAACATCATCGGGAAGCCGAAGACGATTGCGGGGAAGTTCTGATATACCATATTGTCCGACGCGGGGGTCTTGAACTCGCCGTCGATCTCGCGGAGAAGAATGATGCCCGTGCTCGCGGTGCCCGTCAGCATGCCGTACATCATAAGGAACTGCTCCTCGTAATAGTCTGAGAAGAGCTTTTTTGCAACAAAACGGTTATAAATGAATGTGATTACTGCACCGACAGCACCGAGAATGAGGATGATTCCCCAAGAGCTTTCAAGAATGTCAAGTCTGATAGCCGCAACGCCCGCAACGACCATAAGGTCGAAGAAGAAGTTCGAGGCGCGGGTCATAAGGAAGTTGTTGGTATATCTGCGGTGGATGATCTGCTTTTTGTGCAGGAAATTCATCACAAGCTTGATGAGCGTCGCGGTCAGCACACCAAGCAGGAAGTTGAAGCCGTAAATGACCGATTTCATACCCGGAAGAAGGTTTCCGAGCACGAACATCAAGAGATATGCGGCAACATACGCCACGATGATCAGCGCGATCTGCACCGTGAACTTATCAATGCTCTCTTGAAGCGGGATCTCACCCTCGGGATCGACCTCTTCGGAATGAGTGCTTCCGTCGGAGCGGCTTGAGAAAACTATCCTTCCGCGCTTTTTCATAATATTGAGGTGGATAACTCCGCCGATCGAAGCCGAAAGGAATCCGAGTGCCGCGATCGTCAAGCCAAAGCTCTTGCCGCCGACAAATCCGTGCTCGACCTCATATATCGTTCCGTAATTGAGTGCCTGACCCGTGCCCTGACCGAAGCCGAAGGGAAGAAGAACGCCCGCCGCGGCGAAGAAATCCTTGACGATAAAGGTGGCGATGATCGTGATTATCAGTCCGACGATGCCCTGAAGAAGGTAGGTCGAAACGGTGGTCACGCCCGTGTTAAAGATTTCTGCCGAGCGTTTCTTCGTCAGCTTTGAATTCGTCGTTTTGAATGACGATGCGATGAATCCGAGCGCGAGCGCGTGATATGTAATGATCTCGAGGTGTGCCGTGCCGTTGGTGCCGAATGCTGCGGTGTCAAACATAACCTCGCCCGTTATCGCCTTATAGATGGCGGCAACGATGAGAAGAATAATGCCGCCGATAACCGATGTGGGGGTCAGCGAATCACGAAGAAAGGGAATGCTGCGCTTGAGCATATTGCCCACAAGAAGGCTTCCGAGAAGTACTGCAAAGATGTTGATCCAAGCCCATACACTAAAGTCCCAAAAATTGCTCATTTTCGTCTCCTTTGACTATGTTTTTGTATCTGTGATAGATATGAACGTATTTCAGCGCGTTGAATCGCTTGCCGCCCTTCAGCTGATAGATCTTGCCGCCGTGGTAGATGTTTGCCTTGTTTTTACCAAGAACGGTGACAGCAGTCGTCTCATTGAAGGGGAATTCAAGATCGACGCCCTCGCCGCGGGCAGTGATCCTGTTGCCGCAAAGAGTGATCTCGGCATCCTTGCAGAGCGGGACCTTGCGGTCGTAAACGATGACCTCCGAGATACGCGCGCGGTCGGTGTAGATCGCGTCCGAGCCGTAAGCGGTGACGTCGAGCGAGTTCATAAAGTCCTTCTGCGCGTCATACCAGCCCGCAACGTACTCGTGCGGGAAGTCGAATCCCACACCCTCAAGCTTTTTCGACGGCAGATAGCGTATCTCCCTGCCGCATTTCTTACATTTAATTATATCGCCGTGACTTTCAAACTCGGAAAGTCCGCAATAGGGACAATAGTAGATCGCGCGCTCGAGATATTCGGCGAGTTTTGGGTGTTTGTACTCAAAATCCTCGCAAGCCTCGTCAACATAGAGCGTGTCGCGGATGACGGCGAATAGCTCGTCATCGGTCATACCTGCGTATTCCTCTGGTTGAACGGCGCGTGCGCAGTAGACGCGGATGTTGCCCTTTCTGACAACATCGCTCCAGCGCGGCTCGCTTCCGTAGCCGCCCTCGATGCGGTAAAGCAGGATGGGCATGCCAAGCTTGCGCGCGAGCGCGACGATCGAGGGATTCATATACTCGGTGCGTCCGCTGTATGTGCGGTTGCCCTCGGGCGCGATGGAGATCGAGCCGCCCTCCTTTGCCACCTTGAGGCAGTTGAGAATCGCGCGGATGTCTGTGGTCTGCTTCTTGATCGGGATCGGCGCGACGAGGTATCTGATTACCTTCGAGATCCAGCCGTTCGAGAAAATATCCTCGGTCGCCATATAGTAAACGGTGCCGCGAAGGGTCATCCCGACGAAGAACTGGTCAAAGGGCGTCTGATGGTTGAGCAGAATGAGGTAGGGTCGCTTCTCCTGCTCCTTGTATTTTTCTATCTTGATGCCATACTTGAAATGAACGTAGGGTCTGACGATACAATAGGCGATATTCCTGACAGCCAAATGCCGCCATTTTCGCCATTTCGTATCCTTCTTCTTCTTTTTCATAAGACCTCCATTGAAGGGAAATTTTTGCATACACATATAATTATATAACATTTTATGCGAAATGTCAAGAAAAAACACTAAACGCGAATGTCAACAATGGTTGACTTAGAGGATGGAGCATTGGCTGAATAAGCACAAATCGTACCTTAATGAAAGCCAAATATGGAATAAGCTATTGTTTGGCATATTGTGTTTTCATAGCAGCTTTAATGAAAGAATCTTTTGGAAGATTTTCTCGCTTGCGCTCGAAAAACGGTATCTTATTAAAACGCCTCATTCACCACTCCGTGGTCCCCCTTCCCCCACCGGGGAAGGCTAACTGTTAGTCACACTCAAATTTTCTGAATTTCGTTAAGTGCAATAATGCATTTTTCGTTCAGGAGTATCAAAAAAGTATTAAATAACTTGCACGGTATTTATTTACTTAATTTCTATATCTCTATATTCGATGTTCGCACTCAACACAGTGGTTCTTACTCGTCTGCTGAACGCCTCCGTTTTTCTACGAAAGACCGTCAGACTCGACGAAGTGTGGCGATAATCGCTAACTATTCAGCGAAGATATTATCACAATATAATTTTGCATATCAAATTGGAATGTTTTATTTAAAAAGTTTGCAAAAACTCCATTACGAGTGCGTAATAATTTTAATAAAAATATTCCAATCTGCCCAAACAAAATTATAGCAATATCCGATGTTCGCTGAAAAGCTAAAAGTTGTCGACCAAACTATCAGCCTTCCCCGGTGGGGGAAGGTGGCACGCGAGAGCGTGACGAATGAGGCGTTTTAATAAGATACCGTTTTTCGAGCGCAAGCGAGAAAATCTTCCAAAAGTTAATTGATTATATGTTTATACCCAACTCCATTTTGCAAATCAAACAAATAATATTCCTTTACCCAAAAGCAATTAATGCAGTCACTGCCTTGCTCTTGACAAATCGTTTTTATTGTGGTATAATTTAGAAAACTTAAATAAGGGAGGCGAGGACTTGATTTTAGCGCTTGATATTGGCAATTCGGTTATAAATATCGGCGGTTTTGACGGCTGTGAGCTCGATTTTGTCGCGCATATTGCCGCGGACAGAAAAAAGACCGCGGATGAATACGCCGTTTCTCTGCTTTCCGTCCTCTCGCTCCACTCGCGCGACCGCTCGGACGTTGCGGGAAGCATCATCTCCTCGGTTCTCCCCGAGCTCAATCCCATTATCAGATCCGCGCTACTCTTCCTTTTCGGCACTGAACCGCTGACGGTCGGCCCCGGTGTCAAAACGGGAATCGGCATCAGATGCGATATGCCATCATCGGTGGGCGGCGATCTTATCTGCGCCTCGGTTGCCGCGCATAATCTTTACACCTCGCCATCTCTCATCGTTGATATCGACACGGCGACGAAGATGACGATCGTCAACTCGGACGGCGCGTTCGCGGGCACCTCGATACTCCCCGGCGTGCTTATGGGACTCGAAGCCCTTTCGAGCGGCGCGGCGCTTCTGCCTACCGTCGAGCTTTCCGCACCCGACAAGGTCATCGGCAAAAACACCGCCGATTGTATGCGCTCGGGCATCATTTACGGCAATGCCTCGATGATCGACGGTATGATCGACCGCATATTTGCCGAAAACGGCGAGCGTCAAGTGATCGTCACGGGCAGTCAGGCGCATCTCATCACTCCCTATATAACTCACAGCTATACTTTCGACGAGCACCTCGTTCTGCGCGGGCTTGATCTCATATATAACAAAAATAATTGAATATTTTCCCGAAAGGGATGATATAAATTTCAGCGTTGTACCGTATAAGCGGACGACAGCAAGGAGGAATTTATGAAAAACACAAAAAACAGCGAACGCACAAGAAAACTGGTCATGACCGCGATGATGACGACCCTCGTCGTTGTCTTTCAGCTCCTCGCGACCTATACCGCCTTCTTCGGGCCCTTCTCGACCGCAATCGGACTGATCCCGATCGCCATCGGCGCCTGCATCTGCGGACCCCTCGTCGGCGCGTGGCTCGGACTCGTATTCGGTATCGTAGTCCTCGCAACCGGCGGCGCGGCTCTCTTCTTTGCCTTCAGCATCCCCGGCACCGTCATCACCGTCCTTCTGAAGGGCGCGGGCTGCGGATTTATCGCAGGACTTGTATATAGGCTTCTTGAACCGAAGCTCAAATTCGTCGCCGCGATCATAGCATCGCTTCTCTGCCCCATCGTCAACACCGGCATCTTCCTTCTCGGAAGCGCGGTATTCTTCATGCCCCACGCCCGGGCGATCGGCGAGATGGTTGGCGTTGACAAAGCCGGCTTCGGCGTATTCATCGCCCTCGCCTTCGGCAATTTCATCATCGAAGTACTTATGAACGGACTGCTCTCCCCCGTTTTTGTCAGAATAATCAAGATAGTTAAGCTGGGGAAGAAGTGAACAGTGGTTAGTGGACAGTGGACAGAAAGATGCGGGCAAATAATTTTGTACAGTACGTTTGAAACGCTGTTTACTGCAAAACTGAAATAAACAAAAGAAATCGGATATTTTGAAGTAATCTTCTTAATATCCGATTTCTTTTTATTAAATTATATGCC
>JAZSOQ010000100.1:0-5906 GCA_045537015.1 Eubacteriales bacterium | reverse complement strand
CCCTCGCGGCCTGCGAAGGGAGAATCGTTGACCGAAAAAGTCATTTCGATGGTGGGTTCGCTTACCTTTACGAACTCAAGCGGCTGAGGATCGTTAAGGTCGGCAACGGTATCGCCGATATTGATGTCGCCTGCGCCCGAGAAGCAAACGATGTCGCCCATCTTTGCCTCCTCAACGGGAACGCGGCGGAGTCCGTCGATCTGGAAGAGCGATGCGATACGCACTCTCTTCGGCTTCTCTTCCGAATGGTAGTTGCAGATCGCAACGTCCTGGTTGAGCCTCAGAGTACCGCGCTCGATGCGACCGATACCGATTCTTCCGACGTAATCGTTATAGTCAATGGAAGAAACGAGGAGCTGAAGGTGCTCGTCGGGATCTCCCTCGGGAGCGGGGATGTACTCAAGGATCGTCTCAAAGAGGGGCTTGAGGTCTGTTCCCTGCTCGTTCGGGTTTCTCGAAGCGGTACCGGCTCTGCCAGAGCAGTAAAGCACGGGGCTGTCAAGCTGCTCGTCGGTCGCGTCAAGGTCGATAAGGAGCTCAAGGACCTCGTCCTCAACCTCTGCGATACGCGCGTCGGGCTTATCTATCTTATTTATAACTACGATAACGGGATGGTTGAGCGACAGCGCACGCTGAAGAACGAATCGCGTCTGGGGCATGGGTCCTTCCGCCGAGTCAACAAGCAGAATAACGCCGTTTACCATCTTAAGTACACGCTCAACCTCGCCGCCGAAATCGGCGTGGCCGGGGGTGTCAACGATATTGATCTTTACGTCCTCGTAATGAACTGCGGTATTCTTCGCAAGAATGGTGATACCTCTCTCGCGTTCGATGTCGCCGGAGTCCATAACACAGGTGACAGTTTCCTGATTCTGTCTGTAAATGCCGCCCTGCTTGAGCATTTCATCAACAAGAGTGGTCTTACCGTGGTCAACGTGTGCAATGATCGCTATGTTTCGAAGATCGTTTCTTTTGATTTCCATAAAATCTCCCGTCTCTTTCTCGTCAAATCAAATTTTAATATGTTTTTCGTGCAAAAATTACATTATATTATAACACAAAATTGCCTTCAATAAAAGAGTCATTTAGTCAATATTACAAAAAATTCACACTTTGTTTTGTGCATACTGCATAATTTTCATTGCGAGAGACAAATAGCGCCGTCTTTCCTGCTCTTTTGCCATTCATAACACGCCTATTTTACCTCAATTCTTCAATCTGATCTTACGCATTTTATCTGCCTTTTCGGCAAAGATAAGATTATCACCTAAAAATACAATTAGATATACAATTAACGAGTTTGTTCGATGCACTTCACGCAATATCGCAAGAAGAAATTCAAATCCGGCGTCGATTTTATTCGATTTTTGTCTATCGATTTTAGTTGCATTTTATCGTATTTTGATTTATATCTAATCTATTGCATATTAGTATATCGAATGTTAGATAATATTTTTCAAAAAACACTTGACAAAATTAGATTTATATGATATAGTTCTAAATGAAATAGTGTGACCTATATAAAACATATAATCAAGAAAGCTAAAAGGAGCTTGAATTATGGAAGCCATCCTGCTTCGCGAACCCAATCTGATATTCGAAACTGCAACCCTGCTTTGGAGCAGCCGCAGCAATCAATCCTGTCGGGAACTGAAAAGCGCGATACACAAAAAATTCGCCATCGACGAAAACGTCCTCAATTCCTGCTTCGACGCCATCATCGAAGCCAGCGAATACGTATGCGACGGAGTCGAGGCACAGACCGACGAGGAGCTGCTCAATTTCCTTTTCGGAAGACATTCCTCTATGAGGGGTCCCTTTGCATTTTATCTGATCCATGACCTCTGCAGACGCACAAAGCCCGATTTCAAAACAGATCTCGCTGACCTGCGCCGTCAATCACCCGCGATCTTCTTTGTCAACTTCTCCTCCCTCCTTCTGGCGGAATTTGCTCCGTCCGACTTCGGTGGGGTTGTTACGAACTTTTCTGAGCTTTTTGCCTTTATTGAGCAGATGCCGGTGCCTGACGACGAAAAATGGGCTCTTATGAAGCTTTATAACAATTATGAGGACTACCGCGAGAAGCTTGCCGATATTCTCGCACTTGCGGGAGAACTCTATATGAGAAAATATGACACGATAAAGCACTATATCGGATGGTTTTTGGCTGCTGCCGCCGAACCTCTGGCAAACGGCGGTGCGAGGTTTATCGAGCAGAACTACGGCGCGGAGATTTCGGATTCCGCCGACGCAATCTTTCTGCAGCCATCCATTGCTATGTGCAACACCACGCGCTATCTTATGAGCTATACATCCGAGAGGATAACCGATTTTCTTTACGTCGGCGTTCTCTTTGAGCCCTTGCGCGAGATAACCGACGTGTCCACTGTTGACGACAAAATCTGCCGCACTTTGCGCACCATCGGTGACAACCGTAAGTACGAAATTCTCAAGCTACTTGCCGAATCTCCCCGCTACGGACAGCAGATCGCATCCCTTATCGACATTTCGACCGCAACCGTATCGCATCACATGTCTATGCTGATCGAAGCCGGCTTTGTCGACATCAAGCGCGAATCTAACCGAATTTATTATATCCCCAATAAGAAGAAAATACGCGACTTTCTTGATGAGCTTTCGGAGGCTCTGCTCGGATAAAGGGCATAATGCTTTCGTATAGAGCCACTTAATTCTTTTTGCATCCAAGCGGGGAGCATCGCCAACCTACTTTTGATTTTTTACCTCTTTCTCTCCCTCCTTTTTATCAAAAGTCACGATGCTCTCCGCGCCTTTCGGAACTTGATAACCTGACCACACACGCTTGGCTCTCATTTTTCCTGGTGGTAAACAATGAATAAATACACCAAACGATCTCTGGTTTTCTCGATCCTCGCGATCGTCGCAATTGCAGTCGGAATAATCGTATTCTGTATTGCCGGGGAATCGATATTCGATCACTATAAGGTTTCGCCCGATAGCGACGACCCCGGTGCGGCGCTCGGCGGCCTGATAGCAGCTTTAGCAGGAACGATCGTCTTTTTTATCGTTGCCGTCGTCGACCTGATAATCACCTCAATGCTGGTATACGCTTTCGCGTATTTCTCGCACGAAAACGCACTTACGGCAATTGCGGAATTAAGTGAAACGGGCGGAGAACTCATACTTCCCAAATTTTTGCGCGTTTTCTCGGTTATTGAAATGATACTGTCGGGAGCAGCCGCGCTGATCACCTTGCTGTTGTTTATGGCAATATTTGCGTTCGGTTAAAATATATATAATAAAAATGAAGAAAAACACAAAGCTCGCCTTGATCAATGCCATTATGCCAGTTGTTGTATTAATAGCAGGGGCTCTTATAATTTTCGGCGCGGTTGCTCTTTTCATCGAAGCAGCCGACGTCGATATCCCAAAGGATGCCCATCCGGGAGCGGGAGTTATCCTGGGTTTCGGGATTCTCATAATATTTGCCGCACTCATAAGTTTGGTTGGCCTCTTGTTGGAGCTAACCGTCGCCCTGGCGATTATGTTCGCTTGTCACTCATATTCTTATGCAAAAATCGCCATACACAACGGAGAAGATGATTCAACATTACCCCGAATCTTACTTACCGTTTCGAGAATTGAAATAATACTGTTGATCACGATCGCAGTATGCCTTGCGATCGGCATTGCAATTACTGCTATAATATATGCAATAACAAAAGCATAAATAAGGAAACAAAAATGTCCAAAAAACTACTCATCTTCGACCTTGACGGCACACTTTCCGACACTCAGCCCATACTTTATACGATAGTTCTCGAAACCTTGCGCGAATCGGGCATAGATATCAAGTCGCTTGCCGATGTTTACCGCTCCTTTGACGAGCACGGCAAGGAAATAATCGAGCTCAATGCTTTGATCCCCGCTGATTTTCTGCCAATGATCGACCGCGAAAAATATGCCGTTGATTTTTGGAATAACTACACAAAGCTCTGTATGGGAGCGACCGACCGCGTTTTTGACGGTATGCGCGAAACGCTTGACGAGCTCAAGCGGCGCGGATATATTCTCGCGGTGCTCTCAAACAAGAAAAATAAATATGTTCAGCCGATCATTTCGACCGCTTTCGGTGAAGGATTCTTCGATTTCGTCTGCGGTTGGGACGAGGTGCGACCGAAGAAACCCGATCCGACCTCGCTTCTCGATATGCTTGCCAAACTCGGTATTGAAAAAGATAATGCCTGGATGATCGGCGATCTCCCCGCCGATTACAGCGTTTCGGTAAACGCGGGTATAAACCACGTCATAGCCGATTGGGGCTACGGCAAAAAGAAGAAATTTATAGCTCTCGGAGCAACCGCTTTTGCCCAAAAGCCGCTTGATCTGCTTGAGATCTTTAATTGACAACGAAAAACAAATATAAGGAATAAATAATTGAAAAAGTTACTCATATTCGACCTCGACGGCACGCTTGCCGACACGCAGCCTCTGCTCTACGATATTTTTGCCGACGCGCTTACCGAATGCGGATTCCCCGAAACTGCGGAAAACATAGGCGAAATGCTAAAAACGAAGGGTTACCGCCCGACAAAGGACGGTGCGCACGTTCCGCTTGACTACGCCGACCGAGTGCCCGACAATTTCGGATTCTATTTCTGGACGAATTACGAAAACTACTACATCGGCGCGGCAGACCGCCTCTATGACGGCATCCGCGAGACTCTCGACGAGCTCAAATCGCGCGGACACAAAGTCGCGGTCTTCTCAAACAAGCCACACCGCTTCACATATCCCATCATCACGAAGGCTTTCGGCGAGGGGTATTTCGATTTCGTCCTCGGCGGCACACCCGAAATCAGACACAAGCCCGACCCGCACGGAATAAATTATATCTGCAAAATGCTCGGATTTAAGCCTGCGGATACCTATATGATCGGCGATCTGCCCGCGGATGCCGCATCGGCACTTGCGGCAAAGGCGAATTATATCGGAGCTCTTTGGGGTTATTCGGACCGCGAAAAGCTCGCCGAAGAGGGCGCGGAAATCTTCGCCGAGAAGCCGACCGACATAATCAATCTTATATAAAAGGAACAAAAAATTGAAAAAACTACTCATATTCGATCTCGACGGCACTCTTGCCGATACCCTCCCCACTCTCACCGAATCGATGAACTCGGTGCTCTCCGAATGCTCATACCCGCTTGTTGACGACGCGCATATATGCCGCTCGCTCGGCAACGGTATGCTCATTCTATGCCGCCGCTGTATTCCCGCGGAATATTACGACGACGAAAGCGTCTATATGCCCTTCCTTGCAAAATACAAAGAGGCTTATGCGCGCAATTATCTTGATATTGATGCGCCTTACGAGGGCTTGATCGAAACGATCGCAGAGCTGAAGGCACGCGGATATGCGATCGCGTCGCTTTCAAACAAGCCACACCGCTACACCGTTGACATTGTGGAAAAGCTCTTCGGCAAGGGCACTTTTGCCGACGTCCGCGGCATGATCGAGGGCGTCCCCACCAAGCCCGATCCCACTTCCTTCCTCGATATTGCATCAAGTCTCGGATTTACCGCCGAAAATACGATAATGATCGGCGACAGCGAGCCCGACGTTAACGTCGCAATTAACGCGGGAGCCGATTGCATTGCCGTAAACTGGGGCTACCGCACGCGCGAACAGCTCGTGGCGGCGAGCGCGAAGACCATCATCGACCAACCTCGTGAATTACTGAATATTCTTAAATAAAGGAGAACCGCTATGCTTAAAGCCATCCTTATTTCCTCACTTGACAAAGTTTTTCTTGACACAAAGCTGGGCACTCTTGAGCCTCTGCGCTCGGCGAACGTCTACCGCGGATCGGTATTTTCATTCCAGATCGCGATGACGGAGACCGCCTGCGACGCTGCCCACCACCATT
>JAZSOQ010000103.1:0-6314 GCA_045537015.1 Eubacteriales bacterium | reverse complement strand
CACAGAACGACATGGCTACGATCCGACTTGCTTCGTGCGTGTACCTTATCGTCAACCAGGTGATGGAGCTTGAGGTAGTACATTATACCTACGGTTACAGGGTTATCGAAGGGCTCGCCGGTACGTCCGTCATAAAGTACGGTCTTACCGTCGATTACCTGACGCTTGACCTCACCGGTCACGGGATCGGTGATCTCGCGGGTCTCCTTGCCGTCAACATTCTCGCCGGGGAATACCTCACGCCACATATTCGCCATCTTCATGCACTCGAGAATGTCTCGCTCATTAGCGCCGTCGAATACGGGGGTCATGATCTTCCAACCGAGCTTACGGGCAGCGATTCCGAGGTGTACCTCAAGAACCTGACCGATGTTCATTCGGGAAGGAACGCCGAGGGGGTTGAGAACGATGTCAAGAGGAGTTCCGTCGGGAAGGAAGGGCATATCCTCGGGAGGAAGGATGCGCGAAACGACACCCTTGTTACCGTGACGGCCTGCCATCTTGTCACCTACGGAGATCTTTCTCTTCTGTGCGATATAAACGTGAACGACCTTGTTTACGCCTGTGGGAAGCTCGTCGCCCTGCTCATGGGAGAATACGCGCACGTCAACGACGATACCCGATTCACCGTGGGGCAGACGGAGAGAAGTATCTCTGGTCTCGCGGGTCTTCTCGCCGAAGATCGCGCGGAGGAGTCTTTCCTCTGCGGTAAGGTCGGTCTCACCCTTAGGTGTGATCTTACCGACAAGAATATCGCCTGCGTGTACCTCGGTACCCTTCTTTACAACGCCGTATGCATCGAGGTTGCGGAGAGCATCCTCACCGACGTTCTGGATCTCGCGGGTGATTTCCTCGCTACCGAGCTTTGTATCTCTTGCTTCGTGTGTATATACTTCAATATGAAGAGAAGTGTAAACGTCATTTCTTACAAGGTTCTCGTTAAGAAGGACCGCGTCCTCGTAGTTATAACCTTCCCAGGTCATAAATCCGATAAGAGCGTTCTTACCGAGCGCGATCTCACCCTTGGAGGTTGCGGGACCGTCGGCGATGACCTGACCCTTCTCTACTCTCTCGCCGTGAACAACGAGAGGTCTCTGGTTGCAGCAAGTACCCTGGTTGGTACGCTTGAACTTGATAAGATCGTAAGAATCCTTGCGTCCGTCATCAGTGCGGATGACGATCTTTGCGGTCTCAACATGCTCAACAACGCCCGCGTTCTTTGCAAGAACAACGACGCCGGAGTCACGTGCTACCTTATATTCCATACCGGTACCGACAATGGGTGAATCGGTGACCATAAGCGGAACTGCCTGCTTCTGCATGTTCGATCCCATAAGAGCACGGGAGTTATCGTCGTTCTCAAGGAAGGGGATCATTGCGGTAGCTGCAGATACTACCATCTTGGGGGATACGTCCATGAAGTCGATCTCGTCGACCGAAACTTCGCGGAATTCGTTCTTATCGCGGGCGGTAACGGTGTTGTTGATGAAGCATCCGTTCTCGTCGAGAGGCTCGTTCGCCTGCGCGATGATGTAGTTATCCTCGACGTCAGCGGTCATATAAACGACCTCGTCGGTTACGCGGCGTGTAGCGCGGTCGACCTTACGGTAAGGAGCCTCGATGAAGCCATACTCGCTGATTCTTGCATAGGTTGCAAGATAGGAGATAAGACCGATGTTGGGACCTTCGGGGGTCTCGATGGGACACATACGGCCATAGTGGGTGTAGTGTACGTCACGGACGTCGAAGGACGCACGGTCACGGGAAAGACCGCCGGGGCCGAGTGCCGAAAGACGGCGCTTGTGGGTCAGCTCGGAGAGGGGGTTAGCCTGGTCCATGAACTGAGAAAGCTGAGAAGATCCGAAGAACTCGCGGATTACGGTTGCAACGGGTCTGATGTTGATAAGAGCCTGGGGAGTCAGCTTCTCATTATCCTGAGTGGTCATTCTCTCGCGGATGATCTTTTCCATACGGGAGAATCCGATTCTGATCTGGTTCTGAAGCTGTTCGCCTACGGAACGGATACGACGGTTGCCGAGGTGGTCGATATCGTCTGTGGTTCCGACATCATGTGCGAGGTTAAGCAGATAGTTGATGGTTGCGTAAATATCCTCGCGGGTGATGTGCTTGGGACAGAGTTCATTGATGCGAGCGGTACAAGCCGCCTTGATAGCGTCAAGATCGCCGCCGCACTCTTCCATAATGGAAAGAAGAACGGGAGTGGAAACCTTCTCGCGAACGCCGCAATCGAGAAGCTTGTCACCGATGATCTTTTCGGGCCAGCAGGTGTGGTTCGAGAATACCTTGATAACTTCGCCGTTGTCAAGATAGATCGAAACTTCGTTTACTGCCGCGTATTCGATCTCGAGAGCTTCCTCGGGAGTTACAACGTGACCTTCCTCGAAGAGGAGCTCGCCGCTGATGGTGCTTACTACGGGAGCAGCAAGACGGCGGTTTGCGATTCTCTCGGAGATAGCAAGCTTCTTGTCGAACTTATAACGTCCAACGGGAGCGATGTCGTATCTCTTTGCATCGAAGAAGAAATTGTTGATAAGGGTAAGAGCCGCGTCAACCTGGATAGGCTCACCGGGACGGAGCTTACGGAAGATCTCGCGAAGGGACTCGATAGCCGCGGTGGAATGACGGTTGATAGCCGAAGCCTCGGACTCGTCCTTCTCGAGAGTTGCGCGGAGACGAATGTCGTCGCCGAACATCTCAAAGATATCCTCTGCGCTTTCGATGCTCGACTGCATATTGCCGGTTTCGGGATCTACGGAAAGTCCGAGCGCGCGGATAAACATTGTAAGGGGGAGCTTACGGTTTTTATCTATTCTTACATAGATGACGTTGTTGCTGTCTACCTCATACTCAAGCCATGCTCCGCGGTAAGGTATGATCTGGGCAGTAAACGTCTTCTTGCCCGCCTTGTCTATGTCGGATGCATAGTACATACCGGGCGAACGAATGATCTGCGAGACGATGACACGCTCTGCACCGTTGATAACAAAGGTGCCGTTTTCGGTCATGATCGGGAAGTCACCCATATAAATATCGGTCTGCTTGACTTCTCCCGTCTGCTTGTTATTGAGACGTACGTTGACCTTCAGGGGAGCAGCGTAGTTTACGTCTCTCTCCTTGCATTCCTCAACGGGATACTTCGGCTTCGAATCGATCGAATAGGATACGAATTCGATGGAGAGATTTCCGCTGTAATCCACGATGGGGGACACGTCGCGAAGAACCTCTGCAAGGCCTTCCTCGAGGAACCATTTGAAGGAATTTGTCTGAATCTCAATAAGATTCGGGATTTCGAGTGTAGTGCGGGTTTTGGAAAAGGATTTTCTTAAATTCTTTCCGAGCACCTGGTCTGTTACGTTGACCATAAATTCAATCACTCCATTCAAGTATTTTTCGCTTTAAACATCTTTGGGAATTATTTTCGCTTGCGGTGAATAAGAAATATTTTCATACAATATTAATATATAAACCGCACTTCGGAAACAATCCCGACCCATTTTTAGACATATTAAGCGATTATAATGCAGTTTAATATTATACATCTTTTTTTCTCATTTGTCAATAGGAAAATCAAAAAAAGTTTCCTTTTTACTTAATTTTTTTAAAATTCATTTCTTTTTATGATATTTTTTGTTTTTTGTATATCAGCGAATCAAAAATGCATAAAATCATATATATTTAATCAGGAGAAAAGAAATGGATCAAAAAGAAGTCAAAGCACCGATGAGAAAAAGTCTCACAAATACCGCAGCCACGCTGTTCTGCATCCTTGCGGCTGCGGCGGCGGGATACATCATATTCAAATATCTTTTCGCTCTTACTCTCCCCTTCATTCTCGGTGCGGGACTGGGAGCGCTCGCATCTGCGCTTGCAACCAAGCTTTCCAAATATACCGGCGCATCGAAAAAGACGGTGTCCTTCGCGGTTTTGATATTTTTGCTGACCTCATTCGTCACGCTTCTCTTCTTCGGAGTAAGACGCCTTCTCGGTGAGCTCGGTAAACTTGCGGAGGGGATAAGCTCGGGCGAGGGAACTGCGGGGGAATTTCTGCGTAATGCGCTCGATATTCTTGAAAGACTCGGGGAGAAGTTAGCATCTTTACTCCCGGACACGGGCTCGGGCAACATAGCAGAAAAGACGGAAGCAATAAACGCTTTCATTGAAAAAATAGTCGGAGATACACTTTCCGCGATGGGAAGTGCGATCCCCGGACTTCTCAGCGCAATACTGAAAGCTCTGCCCGAGCTTTTGATTGGACTCGTCGTAACCGTCATTGCCGCGTTCTATTTCACGCTCGACAGCGAACGAATACGGACGGGGATACGGTCCGTCCTCCCCGAATCCGCCAAGAGAATGCTTTCGCATATAAAAAAAGAAGCGGCGGTTGCCGCGATCGGCTACCTACGCTCCTATTCTCTTATTCTGCTTATAACCTTCGCCGAAATCTTTTTCGGACTCAGCGTTCTTGGGGTGGAGTACTCACTCATCATTGCCGCCATAACTGCGATAGTCGACATCCTTCCCGTGCTTGGCGTGGGTATCGTTCTTTTGCCATGGGCACTCTATGCGCTCGTGACAAAGGATATATTCCTCGGCGTCGGACTGCTCCTGCTCTACGTGGTGACGGTCATAGTCCGACAGTTCATCGAGCCGAGAATAGTCGGCGAAAATCTTGGATTGCATCCGCTCCTGACTCTCGCCGCCTTTTACCTCGGATACCGTCTTTTCGGCTTTGCGGGAATTCTCTTGGCGCCGCTTTCCATCGTGGCTTGGAGAGCTATCCGCACCTATTCAACGAATGCCGCAGTCATCGGGAGCTGACACTCTTTGTGCGGAAGACGAATGCCGAAGCCGCAATTATCAGCGCGCCGTAGAATGCGATCGCAAGGACCGAAAGAGTTCCCGCCATAACGCCCGAAACGTAAAAGAAGCAAGCAACCGCGATCGCAACAGCACCGATAACACGGCAGACAGCATCAACCGCATTGTTTTCGAAAAATGCGATAACAAGGCAGAGGAAGGAGATTATCTTTTCGCCGAAAGCTTCATTATATATATTATCTTCTCTGCGCGATACGGGGGAGTAATTTCTATCAATAACGTTGTTCATTTTATACCTCTCAAAATTCAAGTTAATTCCGTTTTTGGAATCTTTCTGACATTATTATACCACATCAGATCTCGTTTGTCAAGATATTTTTATCATTTTCGGAAAAATTTTTATTTTTCTCTTTACAAATCGGAATTTTTGTGATATAATAATTCCAACAAAGGAATTAAGGGGTATCAAAATGGGTTTTGATTACATTGAAAGAATAAAACAGATAAAAAACGAAAAGAAGATCACCAACGATGAGCTCTCGCGTCTTTCGGGAATTCCGCTCGGAACACTCTCGAAACTGCTCGCGGGACTTTCGGATTCGGTCAAGCTTTCCAATATGATCGCAATATGCGAGGCGCTCGATTGCTCGCTTGATTACATCGTCAGCGGCATTCCTGAAAACACGAACAACTTCACTCTTGACGGAAACGAGATCAGGCTGATCGAGGAATACCGACGTCTTGACAGCCACGGCAAGGAGCTCCTTATGCTCGTTGCGGGCAAGGAGCGCGAGCGTGTTTCAAGCGCGGAATATCCCGCAGCACCCGCACCCGTTTTCTCGCGCGATACTGCTCCCATCGTCACTGCTCCCATCGCAAACAGATACAAGGACAGCGGCGCGGGCAGAGTCACCAAGCGTTCGATCCCGCTTTATGATCTTCCCGTCTCTGCAGGCATCGGCGAATACCTTGACGGCGACGCGGCTGAAAGCGTAAGCATCACCGTCAGCGAATCGACCGCGGCGGCAGACTTTGCTCTTCGCATAAGCGGAAACAGCATGGAGCCCAAATACCACGACGGCGACGTTCTTCTCGTGCAGAATTCGGAAGGTGTCGAGGTAGGTGAAGCAGGCATATTCGTGCTTGACGGCGCGGGCTACTTCAAGGTCTACGGCGGCGACTGCCTCATCTCGCTCAATCCCGAGTACGGAAGGATCATGCTCAAGGATTTTGAGAACGTCGCCTGCATTGGCAAGGTGCTGGGAAGACTTAGAAGAAGATAAGCGAAATAGTGAACAGTGGTTAGTGGTCAGTGGACAGAAAGATGCGTAATTTGAAAAATCAGCGCATCGGTAAGTCATTTGTGTCAGAGGATAGGTAAGCCAGTAGGAATCGTAGGTAAGTCCTCGTCAAGGTGGAGATTGTAAAGTTTTCTCTTGAGAAAAGTTTACAATACTACCTTGACGAAGCAGCAA
>JAZSOQ010000030.1:0-18622 GCA_045537015.1 Eubacteriales bacterium | reverse complement strand
CGGTTTCCTTCCAAGACATTTTGTCACCGCCTTTCGACGGTTATTATACCATATTTTTGCCTTGGACTTACCGATGCTCTGACACATTCACTTACCGATGCTCTGACACATTCGACTTACCGATGCGCTGAAACCGGACATGATAATTTAATTTTTATCATCGTTCCATTGTTCAGTAAATAAATTAATAAAAAGAATAAACTCGGATATTTTGAAGAAAATTTCAAAATATCCGAGATTTTCTATTTACTCTTTTGATATTTATTACATTACGAAGTTCTCAGCGCACCAAACATAATTATTGATAACTCCGCATCTTTCTGACCACTGACCACTAATCACTGTTCACTAAAACCATCCCCAAGGGTAAAACCCTTGGGGATGGTTTAACTCAGCAGCCGCAACCGCAGCCGTTGTTGTAATTGGAGCCGCAACCGTAGCTGCAGCCGGTGTTGCAGGTGAGGGCGAGAACTACGAGGATCGCGATGATTACCCAGATAAGGCACTCGTTGTTGTTGAAAAGTCCGCAAAGGCAGTTATTGTTCATGGTAGACCTCCAAAAGATTTTTTTGAGGAATTTTGTTCCTCGATAATATTTTATGTCGTATCTTGGAGAATGGTTATTGATTTTCGGAATAAATTATGATATAATGAAAGAAAAAGTGCAAAGGAGAAATACTATGATCCTTATTAAAAATGCTTACATAAAGCCCATGGTTGGCGAGGACATCGAGAATGGCTCGATCCTTCTCGGCGACGACGGCAAGATTGCCGCTGTCGGCGCGGATATTGAAGCTCCCGCGGGCGCCGAGATCATCGATGCCGAGGGCAAGCTCGTCACCCCCGGATGCGTTGAGGCGCACTGCCACATCGGTCTTCACAACGAGGCTGTCGGATGGGAGGGCAGGGATTACAACGAAAGTATCGATCCCATCACACCCCAGATGCGCGCGATCGATTCGATCTATCCGCAGGACGAGGCTTTCGAAAACGCCATCCGTGGCGGAGTTACCTCCGCTTGCACAGGCCCCGGCTCGGCAAACGTAGTCGGCGGTACTTTCGCGGCTATCAAGCTCGTCGGCAACCGCGTTGACAATATGATAATCAAGCACCCCGCGGCTATGAAGTGCGCTTTCGGTGAAAATCCCAAGCGCGTGTACGGTCAGTCGAAAAAGAGCCCCGCAACCCGTATGGCGACCGCCGCTCTGCTTCGCGAGCTGCTTTTCAAGTCGCGCAGATACCTTGCCGACAAGGAAGCGGGCAAGGACGTTTTCGATATGAAGCTTGAGGCTATGGTGCCCGTTATGAAGGGCGAGATCCCGCTGAAGGCTCACGCTCACCGCGCGGATGATATTCTCACCTCGATCCGCATCGCCAAGGAATTCGGCGTCAAGCTCACCCTCGACCATTGCACCGACGGCTCCGTCATCGCCGATGAGCTCGCAAAAGAGGGCTATCCCGCGTTCGTCGGCCCCTCCCTCGGCGGCAAGAGCAAGATCGAGCTCGCGAACAAGGCGTTTACCACCCCCGGCGACCTTGCGCGCGCGGGTGTCGAGATCAGCATCATCACCGATGCACCCGTTATCCCGCTCCACCACCTCCCTATGTGCGCCGGACTCGCCGCAAACGCAGGTCTCGGCTACGAGGCCGCTTGGCGCGCGATCACCATCAACCCCGCCCGCGCGCTTGAGATCGCAGACCGCGTCGGAAGCCTCGAGGTAGGCAAAGACGCCGACGTTGTCATCTGGACTGCCGACCCGATCAAGTCGGTCGGAGGGGAGTCATATATAACTATCGTTGACGGTAAGATAGCATATCATCAGTAAAATTTTGGAGGAAATTACGATGAGAAAGGTATTGGCGCTCATTCTTGCGCTTTTTATGATCGTTCCGCTCGCGGCCTGCAACAAGACCGAGGAACCCGAAGTTACAACCGATCCCGCCCCCATTGAAACCACACTCGAGCAGACAGAACCCGTGACCGACGCTCCCACCGAGTGCGTCCACAGCTATACCGAAGAGATCACGGAAAAGCCGAAGGCACTCAAGGACGGCTCAAAGGTTCTCACTTGCTCTGCTTGCGGCGATTCGCGCACCGAAGTGATCCCCGCGACAAAGACCCTCAAGGTCCTTGCCATCGGAAACAGCTTCTCGTCCGACGCGACAGAGTATCTCTGGGACATCGCCAAGGACGGCGGCGTTGAAAAGATCATCCTCGGCAATCTTTATATCGGCGGTTGCGCGCTTGATAAGCATTACAGCAATATCAAGTCCTCTGCGGGCGCGTATACCTATTACAAGAACACAAACGGCAAATGGAGCAGCACCTCCGGCGTCAGCGTTCAGAAGGGACTTGCCGACGAGGAATGGGACATCGTCACCGTTCAGCAGGCAAGCGGATCGAGCGGCGTTGAGACCTCGTATGCTCCTCTCGCGAGAATTCTTGAATTCCTTGCCGAAAACGAGCCGAATGCCGATATTTATTGGCATCTGACCTGGGCATATCAGCAGAACAGCACGCATTCCTCCTTTCCAACCTACGGAAGCGATCAGATGAAGATGTATAACGCGATCCTCAAGGCATACGATTCAAAGGTCAAGGTCCAGGAGAGCATCGTGGGCACTATTCCCTCGGGTACCGCAGTTCAGAATCTCCGTTCATCCTATATCGGCGACACGATCACTCGCGACGGCTACCACATGAGCTATGATTACGGCAGATATACCGTTGCGCTGACTTGGTTTGCATACCTCACCGGCGGCGACGTTGACAAGGTCGATTGGCTCCCCGCGAACTACTCCGCTGTTCTCAAGGATCACCTTCCTGCAATGCGCGAGGCTGTAAAGAAGGCACTCGAGAAGCCCTTTGAGGTCACCAAGGTCACAGCGGCAAAGCCCGCATCGGCAGCAACAACTACCGAGGGTATGACCGACGCCGAGATCCTCAAGGCCCTCGGCAAGAATATCGAGGATTATACCCTCCTCAACTGGCCGCGTAAGGTTCAGTCTTATTATGACTCGACCAAGGGCAGCCACCTCATCGACTCCACAAACAGCTCGGCATCGAATATCCCGAACTTTATCTCCTCGGTTATGCTGACCAAGGAAAATCTTCCCGTAGGCTCGATCGTTATCTGTGACAGCGGATATAAGTACCGCCCCGAATTCTGGATAAACGAAACCACGAAGAATACGAGCTCGACCCGTAACCCCAACACCACCACCCACGTTGCCGAGGTCACCGAAGCGTGGTGGGACGGCATCACCCTCCGCGCCTTTAACCTTTCCACAAGTGTTACAAGAGCTGTGACCGAGGCTGATATCCCCCATCTCCGCATCTATCTGCCCAAGGCGGCAAATCCCGTTCCTCCAGTAAAGGAACCCGGTATGCCCGATATTAATGATGTAAAGCCTGAGGTAACTACGCCCTCCAATCCTGCAGAGCCCGTTGTTATCGACGACAGCGCCGCTTTTACATCCCTCGGACTCAATATGGATGATTACGTCGAGCTTGATTGGCTCCTTCAGGTTCAGGCGTATTACAACTCCAAGAACCGGATCGGTATTTATAACGCGCAGACCAGCACAGCGACGAATGTTCCTAACTTCATTGCATCGAAGCTCCTGACCAAGGAGGATCTCCCCGTCGGCGCTGTCATCATCGTTGACAGCGGATACCAGTACCGCCCCGAGGGTTGGGTTACCGAGACCACGAAGAACTCCTCCCGACCCGATAACGTCACGACCGCGGCGGTTAAGGTAACCGAAGCTTGGTGGGGCAATTACACCATCCGAGCATTCAATCTCTCGGCCACCACTACAAGAGCGATGACGGATGGAGATGCGGTGCATCTCAGAATTTACGTTCCTAAGAAGTGATGGGGACCGTTCGCCTTCGGCGAAATGATAATCCGCCTTTGGCGGAATGATAATCGGCTTGCGCCGAATGATAATTTGCCTTCGGCAAAATGAAGGTGAATTTCCGCAAGCGGAAATTTTCGAATTATATTGAAAACAAGTGCGAACAAAGCGTTCAACGGCTTTGTTCGCACTTGTTTTTAATAAAATTATTTTCGAGCGCAGCGAGAAAATATACCTTTCATTTTGCCGAAGGCAAATTATCATTCCGCCGCAGGCGGACTATCATTCGAGCGAAGCGAGATTATCATTCTGCCCGAAGGGCAGATCATCATTCACGCGAAGCGTGACTTTTCCTCACCCCAACTCTCTCCTATACAACTTAAAGAAATCCTCCTCGCTCAGTCCTCCGCAATCGTCGGGTTTGTTCTTTTTCTCAAACAGATCGGTAAATCCGCCGATCTTGCCTGCGTGGTCGGTGCCGCCGGTGACGTAAAGCCCGCGCTTGCGGCAGAGGGCGTCATAACCGATTCTTTCCTCTTCCGTGATAGAAGGATGGTAGACCTCGATGCCCTTGATGCCCATTTTGATGAGGTCTTCTATGTATTCCTGCTTGCCGTGCGGGTGCGCGATGACGGGGACACCGCCCGCGGCGAGGATGATCTTGATGCATTCCTCAATGTCGGGGGTGAAGTAGCCGATCGCCGCCTCAAGCTCGGGTTCACGCTCCTTGGAGGGCGAAAAAGCGTCCTTGATGAACTGCGGGTGCTCCGCGTGCTCGTAGATTCCCTTTTTCTCAAGCACCGTGAAGACCTGCGTGTAGTAGTAAAAATCATTGCCGGGAAAGGCGTCGAGGACCTCTTGCCAAGTCACACCCGGACGGAGCGATCCGTTTTTGAGCGATTCTTCAAAGAGAAGGTGGCATCTTTCGCGGTGGCGCGAGGAGCAACGGTCGATAAGCTCACGCATAGCGGGATGCTCGGCATCAAAATCATAGCCGAGAAGATGGAATCCCGTGCCCAGACCCTTCGTGATGAACTCGATTCCGAGCATCGAGTATATCCCCGCCTTGCGGCAAGCAACATCAAATCGGTGCGAGCCCTTGACGGTGTCGTGATCGGTCAGCACAAGCGCCTTGTGCCCGAGTTCTTTAGCAATATCAACGATCTTTTCGGGCGAAAGAAAGCTGTCCGAAATGTCGGAATGAAGATGACAGTTTGCAAAATAGACCATTTTGCGCCTCCAAAGGTAATTGTTAGCCATATTATATCACAAAATGACGGGATTTGCAATAAATTTTTGAATTCGGGATTATTAATTGCCCCATTTACTTTTCATTGTTCTTGTGCTATAATATAGCTAACAGCTAATAAGTGTTTTACGAGGTGAGAACATGGCAATGTGGAATCCGTGGAGAGGTTGCAAAAAATGCAGCGACGGTTGTCTTTATTGCTATATCCACAAGGGCGACGCAAAGCGCGGAGTTGATACGAGCTTTATTGAAAAGACCAAGGACTTTGCAAAGCCCATAGAACGCCTGAAGAACGGCAATTACAAAATGAAATCGGGCATTGTATACACCTGCTTTTCAACCGATTTCCTGATCGAGGAAGCGGACGCGTGGCGTCCCGAATGCTGGCAGATGATAAAGGAGCGCGGGGATTGCACGTTCCTCTTTCTCACAAAGCGCATCGACAGATTTATGAGTTGCATCCCCGATGATTGGGGCGACGGCTATGAAAACGTGGTCGTTTGCTGTACGGTTGAGAACCAAAAGAACGCGGATTACAAGCTCGGAATTTTTGAAAAGCTCCCGATCAAGCACAAATGCATTACCGCACAGCCGCTGATAGAAGCCATCGACATAGAACGCTATCTTGACGGCATCGAGCTCGTGGTAGTCGGCGGCGAATCGGACACGAACGCAAGACCGCTTGATTACGCGTGGGTGCTTGATATCCGAGAGCAATGCATCAGAAAAAACGTGTCCTTCGAATTCAGACAATGCGGAACGCACTTTATCAAGGACGGCAAGGAATATAAATTGCAGACAAAGGACCTCTGCTCGCAGGCAAGAAAGGCTGAAATTGATTTCAAGCGCGATAGTTGAGCAATTACAATATGCGAATAGTTAGATAAATAAGAATTTGACGGAGGAATCATTATGGAAATATCTATTTGCAAACTGACTATTGAATTATTGGATGATTGGTTATCTTATTTTGATAACGATGCCTTTTCGGACAATGATGAATGGTGTGGATGTTATTGTATGTGCTATCATTGGGATAGCGAGTTGGAAAAGAAACGAAGATGGGACTGCGATAAAGATTGTGCTAAGTTCAATAGAGAACAAGCAATCAACTTCATAAAAAGCGGTCGCATGCAGGGATATTTAGCATATGTTCAAGGAAAGGTTGTTGGATGGTGCAATTCGAATAATAAAAAAGCGTACAATAACGTCAATTTTAATTTTGCAGAAGAAGTACCTGACAACGGTGAAAAAATCAAATCCATCGTTTGCTTTTCTGTTACACCTAAATATAGGGGATGTGGCGTTGCCACCGCCTTGCTTGAATATGTATGTAAGGATGCAAAAGTCGATGGATTTGATTTGGTAGAAGCGTATCCATTTGCACACAATGAAAATCATGCTTATCACGGCCCTTTATCTATGTACAAAAAGTATGGATTTGAATTTTGTAGACAGATTGAAGGATGTATGGTTTGCAGAAAAATTCTTTGATTCATAGAAGTAGTAGTTAGCGACAAATTCCAATTTATCAAATAAACTGACATAACTCTACAAACCACGGTTCTGATCGAGCCGTGGTTTTCAGTAAGCCCGAACAATGATAAACGCCGTATAGATCACGTAAAGCACAACGCAGATCGCGCCCTCGATCCTGCCGATCTTTTTGCCTTTCGCTGCGAAAAGATAGACGATAAGCGCGACGATCGCGAGGAAAGCGGTGTCGGTGAGAAGGTTGCGCTCGACTTGGAGCGGCACGATCACTCCCGTGATTCCGAGGATGAAGAGGATGTTGAAAAGGCAGGAGCCGACGGCGTTTCCGACTGCGATTCCCGCCTCGCCCTTCCTCGCCGCGACAAGTGAGGTGACAAGCTCGGGAAGGGAAGTGCCGAGGGCAACGACGGTCAGCCCGATCAGCGTTTCGCTCATCCCGAGGTCGGCGGCGATCATTTTTGCGTTATCGACAACGACATCTCCGCCAACCGCTACGGCAAAAAGTCCGCCGATCACGTAAACCGAGCTCAAAAGCCACGAAAGCTGCTTTCCGTTGCCCGTATCGATCGGATTCCGTAGCGCTTTTCTGATGACGAAAAATAAATATACGGCAAGCGCGGCAAGGAATAGTGCCGCTTCATAGCGTTTTATGATGCCGTCAATGATGGCAATCGCAAGCGCACCCGTCGCGAAAATGTTCACGGGCATATCGCGTTTTATCACATCGTTTTCCGCCTTCAGCGGGATGGCGAGAGAGGTTATCCCGATGACCATCAGGAGGTTGAAAAGATTCGATCCGATAACGTTTCCGAGCGAAATGGCATTGCTCTCGTGGATGCTCGCGGAAATACTGATCGCCGCCTCGGGCGCGCTCGTGCCGAAGGAAACTACAGTCAGCCCGATGATGAGCGAGGGCACGCGGAACTTCGCCGCGATCGAGGAAGCACCGTCAACAAAAAAGTCCGCGCCCTTGATAAGCAGAAAAAGACCTGCCGTCAGCAAAAGATATTCCATACCGCACCTCCGCAATTATTATCGCCCGCATAAGGCGCTTTAATGCCCTTAAATGTGGACTTTTATCGCTTAAAACGGCAACTCTACTGTCAGTAGAGTCGACTCTACTCAAAATTTACCTATTTTTCAAACAGTATCTTGACTAATTCATAATTTGATTGTATAATATTGGAGCATAAAAACGTAATATTTCACGGAGGAAATATAAATGAACAGAAAAAAAGCGTATCCGCTTTATGAAACCACAGTATTCCGCGATTTCCGCGTAATGGTCGAGCAGTCGGCTGAAAACTTCCCCGACAGACCCGCCCTTTCCTATAAGAAGAACCCCCGCGACAAGGAAACGCAGAGCGTTACCTATCTGCAGGCGAAGAATGACATCCGCGACCTCGGAACCGAAGAGATCGCCCTCGGTCTGCGTGACAAGAAGGTCGCCATCGTCGGCGGTGCCTCCTGCGGATGGGTCTATACCTACTTCTCGCTGATGGCTATCGGTGCCGTCACCGTCCCGCTTGACAAGGAAATGCCCGCGCCCGACCTCGCGGCAACCATCGAGCGCGCATCCTGCTATGCCATCTTCTATGGCGCTGAGATCTTGGGCAAGCTCGATTATCTCAAGGAAAACACCAAGGCTGAGCTCTATGTCTGCATGAATGGCGATCCCCTCAAGGAGGGCGATCTTGCGCTTGCATCCCTCATCGAAGCGGGCGGAAAGAAGTTCGCCGAGGGCGACAATTCCTACTACGACTACGAGATCGACCCCGACCGCCTTGCAACCATCGTGTTCACTTCGGGCACCACCGGCAAGGGCAAGGGCGTTATGCTCTCGCAGACCAATATCGTCAGCGATATGACCCAGGGTATGTACCTCTTTGACATCACCCCCAAGACCCTCAACGTTCTCCCTCCCCACCACACCTTCGGCTCGACCGTCAACTACGTCGGCCACTACGCGCAGGGCAGTGAGATCTATATTACCTCGGGCATCAAGTACCTTCTCAACGAGCTTAAGGAGCAGCAGCCGACCCACCTCGTTCTCGTTCCCCTCTTTGTTGAAACTCTCTACCGCCGCATCTGGGCGACCGCGGAGAAGAACGGCATCGACAAGAAGCTGAAGATGGGTATGAAGCTTTCTGCGGCTCTCCGCAAGATCGGCATCGACAAGCGCCGCTCGATCTTCGCACAGGTTCACGAAACATTCGGCGGCAAGCTTCAGATGATCATCTGCGGCGGTGCGGCTCTCAATCAGGATATTATTGATTTCTTTGACGCCATCGGCATCACCGTTCTCAACGGCTACGGCATCACCGAGTGCGCTCCCCTTGTTTCCTGCAACAGAAACGAGTGGCAGAAGAACGGCAGCGTCGGTCTTCCCATCATCGGCGAGGAAGTCAGGATCTTCGAACCCGATGCGAACGGCGAGGGCGAGATCTGCGTCAAGGGCCCCAACGTAATGATGGGATACTACGAGGAGCCCGAGGCAACCGCGGCTGTCATCGACTCCGACGGCTTCTTCCACACCGGCGACTACGGAAAGCTCGACTCCGACGGTTGGCTCTTTATCACGGGACGCAAGAAGAACCTCATCATCTTCTCGAACGGCAAGAACGTATATCCCGAGGAGATCGAAACCGAGATCTCGCGCATCCGCGGCGTTCTCGAGGTCGTTGTTTACGCGGGCGAGAGCAAGTCGAACCCCGAGCGTGAAGTCATCGTTGCCGAGATATTCCCCGACTACGAGCAGCTCAAGAACGACGGCGTGACCGACGTCAAGGAATACTTCGACGAGCACGTCAAGGTCGCCAACACCCACATGGCGCCCTACAAGAAGGTAGGTCTCGTCAAGATCCGTAAGGAAGAGTTCATCAAGAATACCTCCAGAAAGATCACGAGATTTAATATTGATAAGTCGATCGACTGAGATTAGTTGATCGAAAAAGATCGGGTATGACTGATTTGTTGTGCCCGATCTTTGATTTTTTCAAAAAATTTTTATTACCCTATTCCATTTTTGCAAAAAATAGTGTATAATAGTGTTAAAGAGTCAGAAAGGAAGGTGCGGACAGATGATCTTTACCATTGAAGAGATAAAAAAACGAGTAAAGCCCGTTGCGGAGAAGTATGCTCTGCGTGCGGTGTACGTCTTCGGATCGTATGCCCGCAACGAAGCCGATCCCGACAGCGATGTCGATATCCTTGTAGACAGAACGGGATCAAATATCAAAGGAATGTTTGATATGGGCAGTCTTTACAACGATCTTTGTGACTGTATTGGCAAGGAGATCGATCTTGTAACTACCCAAACTCTCGCACAGCAGAGTACTCAAAGCAGAATTCCCCATTTTGTTGAAAATCTCCATGAGGAAAGGATTCAGATTTATGGATAGATCGGATTGGCAGAAACTCATTCATATTCGGGTACATTGCGAAGATGTCGAAAGTTTTATCAAGCGCTTTGGTAGTGACTATAATATCTTCATTAATGATCGCGCATACTTTAATGCAGTTGCTATGTGCATCTTCCAAATCGGTGAGTTGTCGAACGCTTTGACTCCTGAATTCCGTGAAAAGACGAAAAAGGATATGCCTTGGGATATGATACGTGGTATGAGAAATTGGCTTGCCCATTCATACGGTGAGGTTGATTCCGAAGTCCTTTGGGAAACCGCGAATAATGATATACCGAAATTAAAAGAATTTTGTATAAAAGTTTTGAATTAAACAATACGCCTCGGATACTGTGCAGTATCCGAGGCGTATTGTTTATAACAGATTATTTATCTTTTCTTGAAAACGATCGCAGTTCCGAGGAGGGCGACGATTGCAAGGGTTCCGAAAGCAACTGACGCGCCGCATCCGCTCTTTTCGGGCTCTGTTGTGGTCGGAGCATTGGTTGCCTCGGGAGCATCGGTGATCTCGGGAGCCGGGGTCGTTCTTTCCACTACCTCGGTAGTTTCGGGAGCCGGTGCAGTGGTTTCGGGTGCTTCGGTCGTCTCGGGGACTGTTGTTTCGGGAACGATGCCCTTCAGCATTTCAGCAAAGGTTCCGGTGAAGTATGTGTCGATCAGTCCCTTGACGGAATCGCCTACGGTAATGGTCTGCTCAACGAAATCATATACCTTTGCGATCTTTGCAAGACCGATGAGCTGGCTTTCCGTCTGGATATCAAACGAAGTGGCGGTCGGGTTGAACCAGGACATATCTGCCTTGGCATACTTGGTGTCTGCCAGCTTCTCGGCAACGGTAAGAGTGGGGTACATACCGTCGCGGGTGACCCATCCGAGTGAGGAAAAGTCAAATCCGGACATTTTGATAGTAGCCATAACGCCGCTGATTTCCTCAAAGTTGACAACGGTGGGACGGAGAGAAGCAAGCATCTCAAAGGCGTCAGCCTGCTTTTCAACGAACTCGGTGCCGACAGTTACTTTATAAAGAGTATTGGCCTTGTCTGCGCTGAAGTCGACTCTTGCCATCAAGGGAATGTCCGCAAGGGAATAGCAGTCGATGAAGGTCGCTTCAAAAGAGTTGGGGGTGTCGGTCGAGGAATATCCCGCGCCAAGTCCGATCCAGGATATTGCGGCAGATGCGGGGGTGTAAGAGGACTTGGAAATACCGCTGTTGAAGCAGTCGGTGAAGTTCAGCACGGTGGGAGCGGTGTCGCCGGAGTTTGCTCTTCCGATGAATGCGCCGGCCTGGGTTGCGGTAGCAGAAACAGTACCGTCAAAATGGCAATTTGTGAGGTTGATGGTGGTCTTTGCGGTTACGGTACCGATGATACCGCCGACCTGCTTGCAGTCTGCGATGATATCGCCGCCCACGTAGCAATTTACAAAATCGGTGCTGGTGTTTGCGTTGCCGGTGATACCGCCGACCATGGTAAGGCCGGAGTTCTTGGTCGTGATGTTACCGGTATAAACGCAATCCTTGAAAAGATTGCCCGCAATGTTCGAATAAGCAACGATACCGCCGCACCATTTTGCACCCGCGGTAATAATGGTTGCATCGGAACGGAGATTGGAGTACTCGCAGGGAGTACCGGTCTTCTGGGGTCTGGAGTAACCTACGAACGAGCCTGCGGTATCAGCCGCGGTATTTATGTACGCACCGGTGAGGTAGATGTTTTTCACACCGCCCGCACCCTGAGAGCCGACGAGACCGATGTTTTTGGTAGGATGAGGAGCATCCTCGCTACCGATCTTCATATTCGCGATGGTAACAGCCTGGCCGTCAATGCCGCCGAGTCTTCCTTCAAGCAGACCGGCAAAGGCATAGTCGTTGCTGATTCCGATGGGCGTCCACTGATGTCCGCCAAGGTCGATGTTCTTGGTGATAACGAAGGTCTTTCCGAAGAACGCACCGGGGTCCTTGTGGTCGGCACCCTGATATTCGTTTGCAAGATATGCAAGGCCCGCAAGCTTAGCTGCGGTGTCAAGCTCAAAATAATCCTTGTCTGCGGAGAACCAAGCGGTATCGGTGGTCGTGCCGTCCCACTTGTCAAAATCTTCTGCCGCCGATGTGCCGATCATCATCGTGCACATAAGGGAAAGGATCATACAAGCCGCGAGTAAATACGAGAAAAATTTTTTCATTGTAAAAGTTCCTTTCTTGATCATTATTTAGGCATTGCTGCCGTGTAATTTTCGCTTACGTATTTCGAAAGCTTCCAGACGTTCTGGCTCCAGATCATAAGCTTACCTTGGGAGGTCAGCTTTTTCCACCAGTCCTCGGTCTCGCTGAAGTTTCCGCCGTCATAGAGATTGACCTCATTGGTCCAATAAGGCTTACGGAGTGAATGTCCGCTGACCGAAAGATAACTGCGGCAGAGCGTTAAGTAATCGGCAAGTTCTCGGTTTTCGGGATCGTAGCCGAGCCATTTGTCGAGAAGCGATGCGCCGTAGAAATAGAAGAAGCACTTCTCGGAGCCCGTTTCGCGGGCGAGATTGTACATCTCCCTTGAATCGATCTGGATCTGACCGCTCTTGTCGTCGACCTGAACGAAAACGCGTCCCGCGCAAAGCTTCAGGGCTTCGTAAAGCGTGCCGATCTTGTATTCGGTCACATTACCCTTGTCATCCTTATATTTCAGCGCCCGAAGCTGTTCAAACGTCCAATCGGTGACCGAAAGTGATTGCGGGTAGCCGGTCTTTCCGACGTAGTTTGCGGCGTCGGTCGCTTTTGCCAGAGAAACGTCGTGCAGCAGCACGGCAATACCGTCGCGTGTCAGCTGCGTATCAAATTCAACGCAATCCGCACCCGCAAGGATCGCGCTTGCGATTGCTTCAATCGAATTATCGGGGTAGTTGTCGCTGTCGCCGCGGTGAGCCTTGATGGTTATTCGGCCGTCGGGACAGGTGACGGCGTAGGTCTTTTCATTGAAATCAAGCATCCAAGCAGGCGGGGTGTAATCCTTTGCCCAGAACGGGGTGAAAAGGGAAATGTCGCCCGCGATCGGATTCATATCCGCCGCCGCAAGGATAGAGTAACTGTAATCAGCATCCGAATCAAGCTTCAATTCCTCGGAAAATGCAATTTCCATAAGCTTTTTGCCCGCCGCCTGAAGCGCGGCGCCGCTTCCGCCGATAACGTAAATTTTACTGCCGGATACCTTGATCGAGTAGTCAAAGTATCCGCATTTTACGTCAGCGGGAGTGCGTGAGGTTAAGCCGATAAGAATTTCTTTGTCCTTACCCGCGCTGTTGTCGCTGCGTCTTTTGGGTGAAATATCGGTCTTTGCCAAAAACGTGGCTGCGATTTCTTCGGCAATCGTTTTTTCTCCCGAGTTTGAGATAACGGGGAAGATTATTTCGTATTCCGAAGCAAGTTTTGCCGCCACACTGTTGGCGGATACCGCTTCGTCAACGTAATTCATTGTGAAGCTGTAGTCCTTTTCGATTGCGGCTTTTACTTCCTTCTTGATCATTTCTCTGAAATGATCTATTCCGCGGAGCAGCGCTTCCTCACTGCCGCCGATGATAACGATCTTAGAGCCCGTCTGTAAAACGGAGAAGGTGAAGTTACCTTTCGCGTCTTTTTGAGCCTCGACGCTTTCGGCGCGGTTGGTCGCACCGACGAGGATCTCCTTGTCATCGTTTCTGAGCGGTTCCTCGGGCGCGATCGCCATCCAGTCGTTGGTGTGCACCAGCCTGATGCCGAAGGAGGCGTTGATCTCGTCGGAGAGGGATCTTACCGCGGCGATCACCTCGCGAGAGGCGGTTGCGGGGTAAACGAATGTGTAGCCCTCAAGGCTTATCAGCTCGCGGGGGACGGGAGCTACGGTAGTTTCTCCTGTTTCCACAGTGTTTTCATTACAGGAAACAAAGGAGAGCGAGATCAGAACGGCAAAAAGGGCAAGACAAATCGAAAATGAAATCTTTTTGATCTTCATTACGGATAATTACTCGTACTGCTCCATCATAGCGTCAAGCTGTTTCTGGAAGGTTGAGCCCTTGCTTGCCCAATAGGAAGACCAGTTTGCGGAGGAAGAGCTTGCAAGCAGAGTTCTGAACGCCTGCGCGGGATTTCCGAGCGCGGCGGAATAGGTGAAGCCGAATTCGTAGCAAAGACCGTCGTGGATAATATCAAGCATCTGCATTGCGTTGACGTCGTTTGCGACTCTCGATTTCAGAAGTACCTCAAAGTATGCAACCGTGGTGGTCTCGTAAGACTTTGATGCGGTGAGCTCAAGAACCGCGCCGATCTTGTCGAGATTGGTTGCGTTGCCGGGTACGAGGAACATTGTGTAAACGTCGGAGAGGGCGGAGTAGTACTTGCCCTGGTCTTTGTCAAGCATGGGGTAGGGAATGATGCCGAATTTGCCGTTGATCTCGCTTGCGTTGAAATCAACGCCCCATTCCATACCGCCGTGGGTAAAGAGGGTGTGGCCTTCGATAAAGAATTTCTCGGAATTGCCCTTGCTGGAGGTGATATAGGTTGCGTTATCGCTGTAAAGGAGCTGGTTGAGCTTTTCGACGATGGTTACCATTCTGTCATTGTTCATAGCGATCTTGTATTGGTCATTCTCAAACGCTACGATCGGCTGATCAAACGCCGCGAAGTAACCGTCGATGATCGTTTTGAGGTAAATGTTACAACCGTAAACATCGTTCTCGTCCCAGTCCTGATTTCCGTCATCGCGGGAATACTCCTTGCTTATTTCAAACAGACGGTCGATGGTCCAGTTCAGGTTATTGACCTCGTCGTAAAGCATCTCGGGAGTTCTGCCCCCCTGAGTTTCGAGAAGCTCCTCGTTGAAATACATGCAAAGTCCCTTGCCCAGAGTGAGCTGGGAAGCGTCGCCGGATGCCATATAAAGCTTGTCACCGATCGTGAGATTCTTTGCCATATCGGAGCGCGAGCCCCACCAGACCTTGTCAAAGTTCAGGTGAGGAATCTCAAGCAGATTGGCTACCAAGCCTTCCGCGGCGAGAGTGGGAGCCTGGAACGCGGCAGCACAGATGACGTCAACAACGTATCCGGATGCGATGTTGTTGCGCACTCTTGCGATAAGCTCGCCTTCGTTGACGGTCTCGTAGGAGATGGTAACTCCGAGCTGACCCTCTACGAAATACTGTCTTGCGCTGATCGCGGTTTTTACGGTATCCGCCGGATCGTCAGCCGAAACCAGAAATTCGTCAACCGCTCCCGCACGGTCCGCACGGAGCAACATCGTGAAGGTTTCATTGTTGAAATTAAGAGAGGGGTCGAGCTCAAGGTCGTCGTCACCGGGCGCTTCGGTGGTCTCGGGGATCGCCTCGGTCGTTGCCGCGGGTCCCGCGGTAGTTTCGGGGGTCTCTTCTCCGGTATCCGCACATCCCGCTGCCATCAGAACGGATGTGAGCATGGATAACATCAGTAAGCATGCTAAAAATCTTTTCATGAATTCTCCTTCTGCCGCTGAAGCGTCTGCGCAAAGCTGATGCCGTGCGGCGGTGTTATTGTTTTTTGTCGAGAGGGCATCTGCCATTTCCTCTCAAGTTTTAATTAATTATAACATATAAACAAATTGATGTCAACTGATTTATTAAAAACAGATTAACAAAATTAACTTTTAAGTTTTCTCTTGACTTTTATTCCCATTTGTGCTATTATTATTAATGTATGTAAAAATCCAACCGAATAGTGAAAGGGTTAAGAAATGAAAAGAACATTTATTGCCGACGTTAAGCCGGGCGAGCAGGTCAAGATCGCCGGTTTCGTTGAAAATTGCCGCAACAAGAAGGCACGCGCGTTCCTCGTTATCCGCGATATGACGGGTAAGGTCCAGGTCTACGTTGAAAAGGAAGGCAACGAGGAGCTTGCCGCTGTCGTAGATCAGCTCACCATCGACTCTGTCGTTACCATCGAGGGCGAGTGCATCGCTAACGAATACGTAAAAATGGGCGGAATGGAGATCATCCCCTCCTCGATCCGCATCGAATCCATTGCAGACGCACTTCCCATCAAGGAGGACTCCGCGATCGACTCGCGTCTTGACTACCGTTGGGTAGACCTCCGCACCGAGCGCAATACCCTCATCTTCCACGTTCAGAGCGAGATCACCGCTGCAATGCGCGATTATCTTCTCAAGAATAAGTTCACCGAGCTCCACTTCCCCAAGATCATCGGCGCGGCTTCCGAGTCGGGCTCCGAGGTCTTCAAGCTCAACTACTTTGACCGCGACGCATACCTTGCACAGTCGCCCCAGTTCTACAAGCAGATGGCTATGGCAGCGGGACTCGAGAGAGTCTTCGAATGCGCTCCCTGCTTCCGCGCTGAAAAGTCGCACACCAACAAGCACGCGACCGAGTTCACCTCCTTCGACCTTGAGTTCTCCTACGTTGAGTCCTTCCACGACGTTATGGCTCTCGAGGAAGAAATGCTCACCTACGTTCTCGGCAGAGTAAAGGAGAAGTATGGAGAGGATATTCAGAGAATCTTCGGCATTGAGACCGTTGTTCCCACCAATCCTTTCCCGATCCTTTCTGTTGCGGAGATCTACAGACTCCTTGAGGAAAGATACGGCTACACCTGCCCCGAGTCCGAGAAGGGCGACCTCACCACCGACGCTGAGCGTATGACTCACCGCCTCGTCAAGGAGCTTTACGGTCACGAATTCCTCTTCGTAACCGATTTCGCACAGGACAAGCGTCCCTTCTATCATATGAGAGATGAAAACGGCGTTCCCCAGGGCTACGACCTCATCTGGCGCGGCGTCGAGATCACATCCGGCGCACAGAGAGAGCACCGCTACGATCACCTCTGCGCTAACGCAGCAGAGAAGGGCCTCGGCGAGGACGTTAAGTTCTACACCGAGTTCTTCCGTTACGGCTGTCCTCCTCACGGTGGATTCGCTATCGGCGTAGACAGACTTACCATGCTCTTCCTCGGCATTCCGATCAAGGAAGCAATGTTCCTCTTCCGCGGACCCGACAGACTTCATCCTTAAAAAACACTTGTAAAACTGCGTTTTACAATAGATTAAAGAATAAAAATGATAGCCGCACAGAACCCAAATTCTATGCGGCTTTTTCATAGGAGTTCCCATGAACACTCAGGAAAAAGCAAAAAAGCTCATCCCCGAACCTCCGAAGAATATAAAAGTCTTCAACACTCGCCGCAAGCCGAAGAAGCGCAAATTCGTGCCGTGGGTGGCGCAGGTCGTCATTTCGTGGCCCGATCTCAAAAAGCGCGGCGCAAAGCTGACCCGCACTAATATGGAGGCACTTGACGGTAAGCCCTATCTCTTGCTTATCAACCACGCCTCGAAGGTCGACCTCAATATGATGTATAAGGCGACGCACCCGCAGCCGCTCGTCAACGTAATGACCATCGAGGGCTTCCGTGATTTCACTCTGCCGCTGATGGACCTTCTCGGTGTCATCGGTAAGAGAAAATTCATCCAGGACCTCAATCTTATCCGCAATATCAAATACACCATCAAGGAGCTCGGCGCGATCTTCGTGCTGTTCCCCGAGAGCCGCTATTCGCTTGACGGAACGACATCCTATATCACCCCCTCGGTCGGCGCGCTCGTTCAGATGCTCAAGGTGCCGGTTGCCGTGCTGACTCTGCACGGAAATTTCGTCACCCACCCGCAGTGGAACAAGAAGAACAAGCATACCTACGTTGAGGGCGAGATCCGCCCGATCGTTCTGCCCGAAGAGGCGGAAAGCGTGTCCGCCGCAGAGGTCAATAAGCGCATCGCCGAAGCGTTCGTTTACGATGATTACAAGTGGCAGTATGAAAACAAGGTCGTCATCGACGATCCCGACCGCGCAAAGGGACTGCACTCGATCCTTTATAAATGCCCGCGCTGCGGTAAGGAATTCGAGATGTACTCCGAGGGCACCGAGCTTTGGTGCGAAGCCTGCGGAGCAAGATGGGAGCAGGACGTTTACGGCAGACTTCATGCCACCGACGGCGGCGAGACCGTATATGAGCACATCCCCGATTGGACGAAGTGGGAGCGCGAGTGCGTCCGCGAAGAGGTGCGTAACGGCACGTATTACTTCGAGGACAACGATGCGCGCATCGAAACGCTTCCAAACTGGACGAAGTTCTATAAGCACGGCCACGGACGCGTTATTCAGACCCTCGAGGGCACTCGCGTGGAGGTCGATTCCTACTACGGCGGCGGTCCGACCGTACTTTTCCGCCCCGCGCTCGACCTTGACTCGATGCACATCGAATACGACTACCTCGGCTGGGGCGACTGCATCGACATCTCCGTCCCCAAGGATTCCTTCTGGTGCTACCTCTCAAAGAGAGATCAGATCACGAAGATCTCGTTCGCGACAGAGGAGATATACTTCCTCGCGAAGGAGAAGGCGGCGCGCAAGAAAGTAGTCAGTGGTTAGTGGACAGTGGACAGAAAGACGCGATGAATGAAAAATCAGCGCATCGGTAAGTCATTTGTGTCAGAGGATAGGTAAGCCAGTAGGAATCGTAGGTAAGTCCTCGTCAAGGTGGAGATTGTAAAGTTTTCTCTTGAGAAAAGTTTACAATACTACCTTGACGAAGCAGCAA
>JAZSOQ010000007.1:0-55428 GCA_045537015.1 Eubacteriales bacterium | reverse complement strand
AAAACGCAGTTTTACAAGTGCTTACTCTTTCCCTGCAATCGCAAGAAGTTTTTTTAGTCTGTGATTAAGCCCCGATTTGGTTATCGCAGGCGAATGTTTTGCCGCAAGATCGGCAAGCGACAGCTCGGGGAAATCCTCGCGAAGCGTAGCGGTTTCCTTGAGTTCATCGGGGAGCGCGGCAAATCTTCCGCTTGCGCGTATTTCGGCAATGGCGTCGACCTGTACTTGCGACGCAACAGCGACACGCCCGATGTTTCGTATCTCGCAGTTTGAATTTCTGTTGATCTGTCCGCGCAGCTCGCGCATCAGCTTGCCCTGCATCAGCTCCATGACCGACGATACCGCTCCCGCGATCGTCAGTATGTCCTCGACGTCCTCGGAGCGTTTGAATATCAACGACGATATTCCGTCCCTGCCCGAAAGCGTGGGCGAGTGACCGAGATCGGCGAAAAAGCCGAGGACCGATTCGGCACGGGCGGGGTCGTTTATACGTATTTCAAGGCGCGATTCGCGCTCGGGATCGGAAAAATTCGCCGAGGAAAGCAGAACGCCCGAAAGGAACGCCGCGCGGCAATTTTTGCACTTAAATAGCGTGATCTCCCCGCCCGAGGACATCTCGCGGAGTTTCGCGGCAAGCTTATCCGAGGAAAACGACACCTCCGCGGAAATTCTGCCGTAGCTGTTTGAATATTCGGCTTCAGCCTCTCTGCCGAATGTATCGCGCAGGAGCTTAAGCATCAGCTCTGTTGATATTTTGCCCGAAAGCTTTGCGTAAATTCCGCCGTCGGGCGAGCAATCGGCGTTGATAAGGATACCGCAGAGCATCGAGCGGCGGCAACACTGCGCCGACGGCAGATTGCCCGAGATCTCTTCCCTTACCCGTTCGGTAAAATTCTTCATTCTCCGCAGCCCACTCTTCTGATCTCACATTCGAGCTCCACGCCGTAGTTTGCGCGGATAACTCCCTTGATATGCTCAACAAGACCGAGAACGTCGCTCGCGGTCGCATTGCCGATATTGATGATGAATCCCGCGTGTTTCTCGGAGACCTGTGCGCCGCCGACGGTGTAACCCTTGAGCCCCGAATCTTCGATCATCTTGCCGACAAAAAGGTCGGGTGCGGGGCGCTTGAAAACGCTTCCCGCGCTGGGGTATTCAAGCGGCTGTTTGGATTTTCTTCTCTGCATCAGATCGCGCATAACGGCGTCGATATCGTCCTTGTTACCCTCTTTGAGGGTAAAGGTCGCGGAAATGCAGATATAATTCTTGTTTTCCGAAAAAATGCTGTGTCTGTATGAAAGATCCATTTCGTCCTTGCGTAGGGTGCGGAGCTCGCATTTTTCGGCATCATAAAGAGTGCAGGATTCAAGCACCTGCGACACCTCGCCGCCATAAGCACCCGCATTCATAACGACCGCGCCGCCCGTGCTTCCGGGGATGCCGTAAGCAAATTCAAGACCCGTCAGCGATGCGTTTTTAGCCGTTACCGCAAGCGCGGTGAATGACACGCCCGCGCCCGCCGTAACACGGTTTCCGTCAACCGTGACCTCGTTCATTTTCTCGGTAAAGATAACGCATCCGCGGTATCCTTCGTCCTCAAAAAGAATGTTCGAGCCGTTTCCGACGACTATGTAGGGGATCTCGCGATCATTAAGATATGCAACGACATATTCAAGCTCCGCGGCATTCTTCGGGAAGACCGCAAGATCGGCTTTTCCGCCTATCTTGAAGCTCGATTTTGAGGAAAGAGGTAGCGCATTTTGGCATTCTATACCCTCTATTTCATATTTTCGCATAAGCGACAACAAAACAAGATCTCTGTCCATAATTACTCCAAAATTTCAAGAACGTCGCGGATGTCCTTGATAACATAAGTGATGTTCATTCCCTCGGGGACTTCCTTGCCATTCGGGTTGAGCCAGCAGGTGTCGATTCCGTATTCGACTCCGCCCTTGATATCCGAGGTCAGCGAGTCGCCGATGATGAGCGCCTGCGACTGATCAAAATCGGGAATATCCGCCGCGACAGCGTCAAAAAATCCCTTTTTCGGCTTTGCAACGCCGATGGCGTCCGAAATGTAGCACTTTTCAAAATAATCCTTGATCGCACAGCCGCCGAAGCGCGCGGTCTGCACCGCCTCAATGCCGTTTGTGATGATATACATCTTGTATTTCCCGTAAAGCGCGCGGCAAACGTCCTCTGCGCCGTCAAGCAGCACGGTCTGCTTTTTCAGATTCTCTACGTAAGCATCCGCAAGCGCCGCTCCGTCAAGATCAAAGCCGTAATGCTCACAGAATTGCTCGAAACGGAGAACTTTTAGGCGATCCTTAGTCACCTCGCCGCGCTCGAGCATCTTCCAGAGATTGTCGTTTATGCGGCTATAGGTTTCGATGACCTCGTCATCCGTCGGCAATCCCACCGACTCAAAAGTCGCAGTGATCGCCCTCTTTTCACCGAGCTTGAAATCAAGCAAAGTATCGTCGGCATCAAAAAGCAGCCATTTATATTTCAAGGACATTTTACGTACCTCCATACTTTCTCAAGATATATTATACAACATAATTTGGATTTTTGCAACAGTTCTACACAAAAATATTTACTGTATGCGCGCGGGTGCAAAAAAGACTTGCATTTTCCTCTCAAATGTGCTATAATGTACTATGTATAATAATATAATGCAGAAATATTGTTTAATTTAGGAAGGAGAGGTAAATTATGACTGTTATCGGCGTAACGGGTCCCAGCGGGGCGGGGAAATCGCTTTTCTGTTCTTATCTTGAAGAGCTCGGTTGTCTGCATCTCGACTGCGATAAAATCTACCACGATCTCGTCGATTCTCCCTCCGAATGCACACGCGCGCTTGAGGCGGAATTTGGCTCAACTGTTATCAAGCCCGACGGAAGTCTTGACCGCATCGTACTCGGCTCTATCGTCTTCGCTCCCGGTGCGGACAAACTTCGCGTGAAACTCAATGAGATCACCCACGCATTTGTTCTTGCGGAGGTACGCAAAGCTATTGCACAGACCGACAAAACTTGCGCCGTCATCGACGCTCCTCTTCTCTTCGAGGCAAATTTTGAGAAGGAGTGTAACTTCACCGTCGCGCTTCTCGCCTCGCCCGAGCTTCGGCTTTCAAGACTTACTTTGCGCGACAATCGCACGGCAGAGGCACTCCGCGCTCGTATGAATGCCGCTCCCGCGGATGAATTCTATTCTTCGAGAGCAACCTATACCGTTATCAACGACGGCGACGCGGACAAGCTCCGCGCTGCCGCAAATGATATTTTAGGCAAAGCAAAATGAGCAAAAAATTTTTGAACACTCTGGCGATAACCCTCATCCTGATCCTTTCGGTGGGCTGCGGATTTCTTTACGACATCCTCTTCACCCAGTACCGCCTGAAGGAATACCCGAGGCAGTATAACGACACAGTCATCGCCTGCTATTACGACTATTCCGTGCCCGTTTCGGTGATCTACGGAACCATAAAAATGCAAAGCGATTATGACTCGGGGCACGTTGACGGTGATCGGATCGGACTTATGCAGCTCACACGCGAGGAATACGATCTGCTTTCCTCCGAGCTCGGGCGCAGGATAGATTCGGGACTGCTCTTCGACCCGAAAACGAACATAGAGATCGGAGCTTACAAGCTCTCGAAGCTCTTCACCAAATACCAAAGCTGGCGCGCCGTCTACGCCGCGATCTATGTCGGAGAGGACACTGTTGACGAATGGCTTATCGACGAGGCAAATCTCGCCGCGGACGGCACTCTTGAAACCATCCCCGACGAGGATACCGAAGAATTTGTCAAAGAATTTGAAAAAACGGTAGAGATATACCGCGAATTATATGAATCTGCAAATTAAGAAAGGAAAATAAACACCATGAGCGAAAACAAAACTCCCGCAGAAGCCGCACGCGAGCTTCTTTACAAGAAAAAGAGCGTTTACGAGCGCCGCGACGAGGCTGCCATCGAGGCGGCTTACGAATACGCCAAGGGCTACGCAAAGTACCTTGACGACGCCAAGACCGAGCGCGAGGCTGTATGGGCTTCCATCAAGCTCGCAGAAGCTGAGGGCTTCGTTCCCTACTCCTTCGGCGACGAGATCAAGGTTGGCGGTAAGTATTATTACAACAACCGCGGTAAGAACCTCTTCCTCTTCTCTGTCGGCGAAGAGGCTCTCACCGAGGGCATCCGCATCTCCGCGGCTCATATCGACTCCCCCCGCATCGACCTCAAGCAGGTTCCCCTCTACGAGGACAGCGGAATGGCATTCCTCAAGACACACTACTACGGCGGTATCAGAAAGTACCAGTGGGTAGCCACTCCCCTCGCGCTCCACGGCGTTGTCATCAAGGCTGACGGCGAGAGCGTTTGGGTATCCATCGGCGAAGACCCTGCAGATCCCGTACTTTATATCAACGACCTTCTCCCCCACCTCGGTCACAACGACGACCGCAAGCCTCTCGGCGAGGCTATTCCCGGCGAAAAGCTCAACCTCCTCGTCGGCAGCCGTCCTCTTGTCAACGAAGCTGACGGCATCAAGCTCAACGTTCTCCGCATTCTCAACGAGAAATACGGCATCTGTGAGGAAGACTTCCTCTCCGCAGAGCTTTCCGCAGTTCCCGTAGGAAACGCACGTGACGTCGGACTTGACCGCTCCATGATCTGCGCTTACGGCCATGACGACCGCGTTTGCGCTTATCCCGCAATGACAGCTATGTTCGAGGCGCTCAAGGCAGGAACGCCCCACACCATGATGTGCATCCTCGCCGACAAGGAAGAGACCGGAAGCGACGGCAACTCGGGTATGCAGTGTGATCTCATCCTCGACCTCATCGACGCTATCGCAGAAGCAGGAAATGCTTCCCCCGCGGCAGTTCGCGCGGCATCCATCTGCCTCTCCGCAGACGTTTCCGCAGCTTTCGACCCCAACTTCGGCGAAGCATTCGAGAAGCGCAATTCTTCCCTCCTTTCCTGCGGCGTAGTTCTTACCAAGTACACAGGCTCGCGCGGCAAGGGCGGAACGAATGATGCATCTGCTGAATTCATCGGCAGACTCCGCGCTATGATGGCAAAGGACGACGTTGTATGGCAGGCAGGCGAGCTCGGTAAGGTCGATTTCGGCGGCGGCGGAACCGTTGCAAAGTTCATCTCCAAGCACAACATCGAGGTCGTTGACCTTGGCGTTCCCGTAATCGCTATGCACGCGCCCTACGAGGTCATCTCGAAGGTTGACCTCTACGAGGCTCACCGCGGCTTCTCGGCATTCAACCGCTATTAAGATATGCTCGAGCGACTCGCCAAACTGAACGAAAAGTATTCCGATATCTCCGCATCCCTCGAGGATCCCGCGGTGATCTCGGATATCGAGACCTATACAAAATTACTCAAAGAGTATAAAAATCTCACTCCCATCATCGAAGAATACCGCCGCTATCTTGCGGCGGTGGAGTCGGAGAGTGAGGCAAGAGCGATCCTTGACGACAGTTCCGCCTCCGAGCTCCACGAGCTCGCGCAAGAGGAATTCGTCGAGGCAAAGGCTACCATTGAGGATTCTATTCAGAAGCTGAAGATCCTTCTCCTCCCCCGCGACCCGAATGACGACAAGAACGTCATCGTTGAGATCCGCGCGGGCACGGGAGGCGACGAGGCCGCTCTCTTTGCTGCTGTTCTCTTCAGAATGTACTCAATGTACTGCGACTCCTGCGGCTTCAAGATCTCGGTTGCAAACGCCAACGAGACCGACCGCGGCGGCTTCAAGGAGATCACCTTCTCGATCGAGGGTGACGGCGCATACTCGCGCTTCAAATTCGAGTCGGGCGTTCACCGCGTTCAGCGCGTGCCCGAAACCGAATCGCAGGGACGCATCCACACCTCTGCGGCAACCGTTGCGGTCCTTCCCGAAGCGGACGCCGTTGAAGTCGAGATCCTCCCCGCAGACCTCATTTTCGAATCCTGCAAATCAAGCGGCGCGGGCGGTCAGCACATCAACAAGACCGAATCCGCTGTTCGTCTGACACACAAACCCACCGGCATCGTCATCGAGTGCCAGCAGGAGCGCTCGCAGTTCCAGAACAAGGACAAAGCTCTCGCTATGCTCCGCGCCAAGCTCTATGACATCAAGCGCACCGAGCAGGAAAACGCCATTGCGGGCGCGCGCCGCTCGATGGTCGGAAGCGGCGACAGAAGCGAAAAGATACGAACCTACAACTACCCCCAGAACCGCGTCACCGATCACCGCATCGGCTTGACACTCCACAGCCTTGACACATACGTCAACGGCAACATCGGCGAGATGATCGACGCTCTGATCGCCGCCGACACCGCGGAAAGACTCCGCGGAGAAAATCAATAATTACGGAAGTATTTTATGAAGACATTACTGATCAAGGTTGACCCAGCACATCCGAGCACAGATGCTCTTATTCCCGCCGTGGAAATACTGAAAAAGGGCGGTACAGTCGTTTTCCCCACCGAAACCGTCTACGGTCTCGGCGGAGATGCGACCCACAGCGAAAGCGCGGAAAAGATATACGCCGCAAAAGGGCGCCCCTCGGATAACCCTCTCATCATTCATATTTCAGACCCCGACGACGTCGAGCCTTATGCGGTAACAAGCAAGCTTTGGTACCGCCTTGCGCGTCATTTTATGCCGGGTCCCTTGACTGTTATCCTTCCGAAAAAGGACACGATCCCAACTACGGTCACGGGCGGACTTGACAGCGTCGCTGTGCGCTGTCCCGCCCATCCCGTTGCACTGAAACTCCTTGAGCTTACGGGACTTCCCGTTGCCGCTCCTTCGGCAAACATTTCGGGCAAGCCCTCCCCCACCTGCGCCGAGCACGTTATCGAGGACCTTGACGGCAGAGTCGATTGCATCATCGACGGCGGCGAATGCACTTTCGGTGTCGAATCCACCATCGTCAAGATCACGGGCGAGGATTCCCTTATCCTCCTGCGCCCCGGCGCGGTTACTTACGACGCGCTTTGCTGCGTTTGCTCCAACGTTACGGTTTCGGACAACGTGATGAATCAATTAAAGGAAAACGAACGCCCCATCTGCCCCGGTTCAAAATACCGTCACTACGCCCCCGACAAGCCGCTGACTTTGGTCGGCGGAAGTGACGCGGCGCGTGTAGCCTTCTTTGCAGAAAAGCAAAAGGAAGGCGCGGTCATCATTTGCTATGACGAGCAGGCAGAACATCTCTCTGCAGATCAGGTCATCACCATCGGCAAGAAAGACGACCTTGAACAGCAAGGTCACCGCCTCTTCGCCGCTTTGCGCGAATGCAACTCTCTCGAAGGAAAATGTGTTTATGCAAATCTTCCTTCAACCGACGGCTTCGGTCTTGCGCTCTACAACCGCCTTATCCGCGCGGCGGCGCACACCGTCGTTTATCCCGATGAACTTTGAATATGATCAGACTTATTATAGATTTTTGAGGTAACAAATGGCAAGAAAGAAAAAAGCGGAAGTGGTTGAGGTGCTTCCTCCCGCGCCCGCCACGGATCAGCCTATAACAGAAACAATAGAAAAGAACTATATGCCCTACGTAATGAGCGTTATCGTGTCGCGCGCGATCCCCGAGATCGACGGCTTCAAGCCCTCGCACAGAAAACTGCTCTACACAATGTATAAAATGGGCTTGCTTTCGGGCGGAAGGATCAAGAGTGCGAACGTCGTCGGTCAGACGATGCGCCTCAACCCCCACGGCGACGCCGCGATCTACGACACCCTTGTCCGTCTGACTCGCGGAAACGCCGCCCTTCTCCACCCCTTCATCGACTCCAAGGGTGCTTTCGGTAAGCAGTACAGCTCGAACATGGCTCCCTCGGCTTCGCGTTACACCGAAGTAAAGCTTGAAAAGTTCGCGACCGAGCTCTTTGTCGGAATCGACAAGAACGCAGTCGATATGATCGACAACTACGACAGCACAACAAAGGAGCCCGCTCTCCTTCCCACCACCTTCCCGAACATCCTCGTCACACCCAATATGGGTATCGCGGTTGGTATGGCATCGAGAATTTGTTCCTTCAACCTTGAGGAGGTCTGCGACGCGACTATCGCCCTTCTCCGATCGCCAAAGCTGACGGTGGACGAGCTTCTTGACATTATGCCTGCGCCCGACTTCCCCGGCGGCGGCGAGATCATTTACGACCGCGAAACGATGAGAAAGGTCTACGAGACCGGCGAAGGTCCCGTCAAGATCCGCGCGAAATACCGCTACGACAAGGAAGCCAACTGCATCGACATTCTCGAGATCCCCTACTCGACCTCGATCGAGATCATTATGAAGAAGATCGCGGATATGATGAAGGCGGGACAGCTCCGCGACGTCACCGACTTCCGCGACGAGATCGACATTTCGGGCTTCAAGCTCACGCTCGACCTGCGCCGCGGCGCAGATCCCGACGCGCTGATGCTCAAGCTCTTCAAAACCACCGCGCTCGAGGACAATTTCTCCTGCAACTTCAACGTAATCATAAATTCGACGCCCATGACCCTCGGCGTTCTCCCGCTTCTGCGCGAATGGATCACCTTCCGAAAAGCCTGCCTTTCGCGCGAGCTGACATTTGAGCTCGAAAAGAAAAAGGACAAGCTCCATCTCCTTCTCGGCCTCGGAAAGATCCTTCTTGACATCGACAAGGCGATCAAGATCATCCGCAACACGCAGAAGGAAAGCGAGGTCATCAAGAACCTCTGCACCGGCTTCTCTATCGACGAGCGCCAGGCGGAATTCATCGCCGAAATAAAGCTCCGCTACCTCAACCGCGAATACCTCATCAACCGTATAAACGAGATCGATTCTCTCCGCAAGGAGATCGAAGAGCTCGAGGCTACTCTTGCCGATGAGATCAAGCTGAAGCGCCTCATCGCAAAACAGCTCGGCGAGATCAAGAAAAAGTACGCTCAGCCCCGCCGCTCGACCATCACAAGTGCCGAGAACATCGAGATCTACCGCCCCGAGGAGCACGTGGAGAACTACCCCGCGCACTTCTTCCTCACCGCGGACGGCTACTTCAAGAAGATCACGGATAAATCCCTGCGCGGCAACGACGAGCAAAGATTCAAGGAGGGCGACCGCCTGATCGCCGAATTCGACGGTGAAAACATCACCGAGCTCGCCGTCTTCACCAATAAAGCACAGCTCTACCGCTTCAAAGCTTCGGATATCGCCCCCTGCAAGGCAAGCGAAATGGGTGAATTCCTTCCCGCCAAGCTAAAATTTGACGATGACGAAAAACCGATATACATCCGCCTCGACAAGGATTGGGACGACAAGCGCAATATGGTCTTCGTCTTTGAAAACGGCAAGGGCGTCAAGGTGCCTCTCTCGGCTTATGCCGTCAAAGGTACGCGCCGCAAGATGACGGGAGCCTACTCTTCCGCATCGCCCATCGTCGGCATCTTCGAGGAATACAAGACTCCCTTTGAGCTTCTTATCATCTCGACCGCCGACCGCGCCATTGTCCTCTCGACCAACCTTATTCCTCTCAAGACCACAAGAACCGCAGCGGGATCGCAGCTTCTGCTTCTTAAGAAGGGCGCGACCGTTGCCACGGTGCTCAAGGATTTCGGGGATAAATTTGAATCCACAAAGGGTTACAAAAAGACAAAGATCCCCGCAACGCCCGTTCTTCTTGTCGAAAAGGACATCGATAAGATGCAGCTGAAACTCGATATCTGATACCCCTTTTGAGGTTTTAATATGAAATTCAAAAACAATATCAAAAGAGGAGCGATCCTCATACTCGCGCTGATTCTGGCGTCGGTATCCTCCTTCGCAGTATATGCCGCCGTCAACTACAACAGCGCAAATGACCCCGTCGTTTCCTTTTCGGGAATGGTGGCATACGTCAACGACATTCTTGAAGGCATCAGATCCTCCATCAAGGAGCTTGATCTGCGTATGACCCTTCTTGAGGCAGGCGGTTACACTCCGGGCACGTCCACGGGCGGAACGGTAAGCAGCGGAATGCTCAAGGATCTGCTTGACCGCATCGAATCGCTCGAAAAGAAGGTTGATGACCTTGAAAAAGACAATTCCTCTCTCCGAACAGAGCTTGTAAACACCAAAAATGAGCTTCGTTCGCTGATAGACGAGCTGACGGCGGAGCTGAATACGCTTGAAGACTCGCTCTCCGAGCTTTCAACCTCGATCACGAATCTCAAAAGCGACGTAAAAACGGCAAAGAACGATCTTTCGACCCTGAACAAGAACTTCAAGCAGATCTCGGATATTTCGACAAAGCTTGAAACAGTAACATATAAGGTCAACAATCTGACTTCAAACACGGGTGACATCACAGTGCTGAAAAACCAGGTTGCGGAGCTTCAAACAGAGCTTGACAATATCTTTGCCGAGCTTGGCAAGGTCTATGACACCGTTTTCGTGCCCTACGGCGCAACCATTTACGGCAAGGATGCAGACGACGTGGTAATTCTCATTCTCCGCACGGGCTCTGCGGTTGCGGTATCGCCATATACTCAGGTCGGCTCCATTCAGGGGCTCAATGACACAACAAACGGCACCGATATCTGCAATGGCGAGGCAATTCCCCTTTACCACAGCATTATGATCCCGCGCGGCGGGGACGACGGCAGGGGCGTGAAGGTAACGTCGCTTGACGGTGCATACATCCTGTTGGGAGGTGACTACACGATTGTCGAACCGTAAACCCGCGGTGAAGCTCATTCGTGCCCTCTCCGCCCTTCTGGCGGCACTCTTCATCTTCTCACCGACCTCCTTTTTCACCGAAGTCAAAGCTCTGCCAATGAGCTCATACGCTTTCGATACGATAAAAACGGAGGATGAATTCCGCGTTGCGGTCGGAGTACGATACGGTTCAAGTGCATACCCCCTGCACGCGATGACATCGCCCTACGGCTTTGTTTTCGGCGAGGCGGAGATCTCGCGCACCGAGCATAATTTCACCCCACTTTATACAATTGAAGAATCGGATATTGCCGCGGTGGTCGACACCAACCTGACCATCGGCTATCAGTCCTGCGAGATCGCAACAAGCGAAAAGAACACCGACATCGGCGGCTATCACGTTGAGATCTCGAATGCGTCGAAAAACGTTTGGAACAACCTTGAAGACCTTCGGGTCATCTTCGGCGCGCAGTACGATCACGTTTTTCCCGCTTACATCAACGGGCAGAAGACGATCCGCATAGGCTCCTATCCGAACTATTCCTCGGCTTCCGCAGCCGCTGCGGCAGTCGGCGCGACCCTTGACGATTTCACCATTTCGGTCGCATCCCCCTCGTCCGAGGGCGTTTGCTACCTCAATTCGGATTTTGATACCATCCTCTTTGAATATTCGGGCGAGGAAGGCTTTTGCGGCGGCGTATGCGCGCGGCAGATAGCGGGCGCGGAATATTCTTACCTTTATTATTCAAGAAACTCATCTCTATATGACGGCGTTTTCTGCTTCAAAAGATACCTCTCGGATTCCGAAGGGGAAGGTCTTTCGATGATAAACCTTGTCCGAATGCAGGAATACGTTGAGGGCGTTATCCCCAACGAGATCTCGAACACCTGGCCCATCGAATGCCTCCGCGCATTTGCCCTGATGGTCCGCTCCTTCGCCATTGCAAACATCAACCGCCATTACAGCGCCTACGGATTCGACGTCTGCTCCTCCTCCTGCTGTCAGGTATATCAAGGCAGAAAGCAGGTCAACGACACCGTCATAGAAGCCGTCAGATCGACACGCGGCGAGATACTCGTTTGCGGCGATACGATCGTCGAATCGGCGTATTCATCCTCGCAGGGCGGATACACGGTCGGCTCGCAGTACGTCTGGGGCGGCTCACTCCCCTACCTCGTCAATCAGCCCACCCCCTGGGAGGACTACGGCGACGTCAAAAACGGACTCTGGACGGCGGAAATGACCGAAAAGGAACTTGCCACCGCTTTCAAAAACGCAGGATATTCCGCGATAAAGGGCAGCAGGATCGTTGATTTCACCTATCAGACGAGCGACGATTCGCCATATCTTTACACCTTCACGGGCATCGACGAAAAGGGCAACAGCGCCACGGCAACCCGCGCGGCGAAGGTCAAATCCCTCTTCGGCTCTGCCGTCAAATCGGCTAACTTCACGATAGCCAAGGGCGAGCTTACATACACCTACACCGACGTTCTCGCAAACCGAATCATCAACCTTGCGGGCTCAATGAGCGGCAAGATCAACGTTTATACGGGCGAAGGAGTCAAGGAAACCGACATCTCTCTTCTCTCCTTCATGACCGACCTCGGACAAGCGCTCAGCGACGCCTCGAAGGCTCTCTTCGTCAAAACGGGCGAGGGCGTTGCAACGCTTACACCCGTCGAGGCAGGCGAGATCCCCGTTTCCACTATGCCCGACGCGGAGGGATATTACACGATCGTGTCAAACTTCGGCGACTTCCTTGTAGTTTCCGAGGTGCGCGACATCACCGAAACGATCAAGGCGTCGAACAAGAACAACTACGTCATCGCGGGAATGGGCTACGGCCACGGCGTCGGAGCGAGCCAATACGGCGTCCTCCACCTCGCCAAAGCCGGCGCGACCTACGAACAGATCGTCCGCGCCTATTACTCCGGCACGGAGATCGTTAATATTAAGGATTACTTTAATTAAAATTATGGGACAGAAACACCGCATGTTCGGCGTCTCTGTCCCATAATTATTCATTATTCATTATTCATCATTCATTATTCATTTGACCAATTTTGATTATTGATGAATAATGAATAATGAAGCCGCTTCGCTGATGAATAATGAATAATGTTTTCAAACCTGAATATAGCAATCTGCCCCTCGGCGCACGCGCCGAGGGGCAGGGGTAGTTCAGTTCAATTTCGTTATTGTCAACCTTTTGTATTCTTCTTCCTCGAGGAATTCATCGATCATATAAGGAAAATACATCGTGTGATAATTCTTGATCGTTTTGATGTCGTCATAAGACAGAACACCTTTTGTATAAGCATAGGAAAGTGAGAGAATTTCACCTTTATAATAAACGAATATGCGCGTGCCGGAGCCGACTTTATCAAAAGAATACGGACGGTTTATCGGGCTGTATCGGTAAAGGAAATTGATGTCTTCTACGGTTTCATAATAATAATCATCATAATCAAATTTGTACGTAACCTCAGGGGATTTGTATTTGAAAACGTATGCACCGTTGTAACATCCGTAATAATCGGTGATATATGCTTCATAGTTGGTAAAATCGGTGTTGTGAATACCCGGCAGATACGATTTAAGAGCTTCAAGTATCTTTTTCTCGGCTCTTTCACTCAACTTCAACTCCTGCATTTGCGGTACTGTAAGTGTGATCCTTTCATCTGTATCGCGGGTTATTTGGTAATAATCGAGCATCTCGTATGATTTGTCAAAAATTTTGCACAGATCAAGATAGGATATATTTCCGCTTTCGTAGAGTTCACCCAAAGTAACGAACTTCGCGTCCTTGTAAGCAAACGCTTCAACGGTTCGCAAACCGAGATCAGCTACATAGCAAAAACTTTCGTATCCGTGAATGTTTTTGGTCAGATCGTAAGTAAAAATCAAATACTCGTTGTAAGTACCGAGATACCGTGAGTGACTCTGATATTTGAGGGCTTCAAGATTCTCAAACATTACGTCATCATCACCGCGATACTCTTTCCATGCCACATTGATCTCGTCAATAAACTCCGGTGTAAATATGCTGTAATCTGCGTTTGCAAGACAAAGCTCGATGGCTTCTTCATTTTGAGCATCCCGTACTCCGCAAGCAACAAGAAGGCACGCGAAAAGTATGATGATTGCAAAAACAAACAGTTTGGATCGTCTCATTTTGTATGTCTCCTTTCGTTATTACATTTTTATTGTATCATATTATAGCATAGTTGTCAAGATTTATATTATTAATAGAATAATGAAATGCCCCTCGGCGAATGCCGAGGGGCAGGGTTTTGAAAGAGGTTATTCGGTTACAAATTCATCTTTCTTATTCTGTTACATTTGATTTATTCATATCCTTGATCGACTCATAATCACTCGGGGCATAATTTAACGCCAAGGGCTTATAAATCTCTTTTCTCTCCATTATCTTCGGCATATGTTCATCTGTAATATATCCCAAAGTATAAGCTTCTTGCAGAGTATAAATCTTTCCGTCTTTATACACATAATAAACATCATAATTAATGTCAAACGGTCCAATTATTTGAGGTTGCCTATGCAAGACATCGCCGCTTTTAGTAATATCATATAATACTATACATTCACCGAATTTTCCAAGATAACCCTTGCTTCTAAAGCGCCGAGAATGAAAATAATTCATTTGTTCTCTTACAAATGTTTTTTGGTAATAACTTTCTACACTTTCATTAACCATTTCCAATATTTTCTCTTCGGTGTAGCCTTCTTTATTGCCGTAGTTACTAGTATATGATCTGTAATAATAATCGGACCAATATTCACAGTCAAAGGTTTCCCAAGCTTTCTGCACGGCAATCATTTCTTCAGTAGAGATTGTTTCAAGCTCCGGAATAAAATGCCAATAAACGGGATAGACATCCAGAACCTCTTTTACTTCGGTCGTTTTATCAGTGCTTTTTTCTGTTTCAATAATGTCATTATTTGTTTCCGGCAAAACAGTTTCCGGGCTTGCCGTAGTTTCATTCAAACGGTTAGTAGACTCTTCCGTCACTTCCCCCCAACCTGCGGCGAAGGAGTTGATTATTTCGGGCAAATAGCCAAACAGCGGTGTTGCAAGTGCCAACACCAGAAGGCAGGCTACAAAGCCGAGGTAGTGCTTCCAATGCTTTTTGATCGACTGCCCCGCCGTCTGCGCGAGGGGGCGGGAGTTCTCTGCGTATGCCCGCATTTTGTAGAGCGCGGCGCTTGCGATATATTCATCGTCAATATAGTCAAGCGCTTCGATAAGGCGTCTGTCTTTCATTATGATCGCTCGGTTCATACCATTATTCCCTCCTTTGCAAGTTCTTCGGCGAGCTTTTTCTTGAGCCTCGGGATCAGCGATCTTATCAGGCTTTCCGAAACTCCCATGCTTTTGCTGATGGACGGCACCGTGTCGCCGTACCAGAAGCGGAGCACGAAAATGTCGCGGTCGCGCTTTGGCAGTCCCGCGAGAAAGGCGTTGATGATCTCGCCTATCCGCTTCGATTCGTATTCCTCGGCTATCGTTCTTCCGTCCTCGATGATCTCGAGTAATTCGTCTCCCGCCGCGTTGTAATTCGCGCGCCGCTTCCAAGCCATATTATCGCGCGAGCGTTTCAGCGCGATATTCTTCACAAGCCTTGCTATGTAGGCGCGGAAGTTCTTCGGCTTTTCGGGTGGAATGTTCCTCCACACGGCAAGGAATGCATCGTTGACGCATTCTTCCCTGTCCTCATCGGAATCAAGGATGCTGTCCGCCACCGATCGGCAAAGACCTCGATACTTCGCCTCCGCCTCGTGCAGACCCTTTTCGTCATTGTTATAGATCAATTCTACTATTCTTTCGTCTTTCAAGAGTTTCAAACCTCCCTTCGGGCTTCGCCAACGAAATATTTCGCCGATGGCGAAATGTGAAATTTTTGCTTCGCAAAAGTGAAATTCGCGCTTCGCGCGAGTGAAATATTCCGCTGAAGCGGAATGTTAAGGTAGAAATTCGCCAAGGCAAATTTCATTTAATTAAAATTGCCTTTCACCTATTAAGTACCAAAAATCTTCCGTTTCATCGCAGGCTTTTTTCGTTTTTGTATGATTGCACAAAAAGAGACCACCGCTTTTGTGCAATATAACTTGATTTTACCATAAAAAAATAGCAATGTCAATATTTTTCACCCGAATAAACCGGAAGAAAAGTAATATCAAAATAAAAAAGAAAATTTCCGCCCGGTCGGGGCGGAAATTCACCTTAACATTTCGCCTTCAGCGAAATATATCACATACGCAAAGCGGATATATCACTTCACCGAAGGTGAAATATCACTCGCGCATCGCGCGAATATCACTGCGACCAAAGGGAGCGATCAATAGCTTCCTTCCGTGTCGCCGTCAACCGACTCGGCGGTCTTTGACTTGGAGGATGCGATCTTTTCTTTGAGAAGATTGTGGTAAAGCTCCTCGTCGATGGGAAGCTCGACTTCCTTGTTAAGCCAATCCGAGAGGTGCATAGCGTTCGAAAGCATAAGTCCGTTTATGCCCTCGCGTCCGTCGGCAACGAGCTTGCCGCCGTTCAGGATTGCATCGGCAAAAGCATTGAGCACGCCGACGTGCTGTGTGTTCTCGCCCTCAAGCTCGGGGATCTCCTCGATGACCGTGGGCTTACCGAAGACCTTCTGCGTTGTTCTTGAATACTCGGGCTCCCACAGATCAAGTCTGTAAAGCTTGAGCGAGGTCTTGTCGCAGACGAGAGTACCGCCGTCGCAAACGATCTCGAAGCGGTTCGTGCCGGGGCAGTCGCCTGTCGAGGTGATGAAGGTACCCGTTGCGCCGTTCGCATATTCGCACCAGCAGCTTACGTCGTCCTCAACCTCGATGTCGTGCCACTTGCCGTACTTCATCTTTGCGTGGATCTTCACGGGCAGACCGCAGATCCACTGCCAGAGGTCGAGCTGATGCGGGCACTGGTTGAGAAGAACGCCTCCGCCCTCTCCGCTCCAGGTCGCGCGCCAGTCGCCCGAATCATAGTAATACTGCGAACGGTACCACTCGGTGATCAGCCAGGTTGTTCTTCTGATCTGACCGAGCTCGCCCGATGCGATAATATCGTGCATCTTGCGGTAAACGGGGTTGGTGCGCTGATTGAACATCATGCCGAAAACGAGCTCGGGATGCTTATCAGCCTCCGCGATCATCTCGCGTACCTGAAGTGTATAAACGCCCGCGGGCTTTTCACACATAACGTGAATGCCGTGCTTGAACGCCTCGATAGCAAAATAGGGGTGGTAGTAGTGAGGAACAGCAATGAGTATCGCATCAACAAGTCCCGATGCGATCAGCTCGTCACCTTCATTGAAGATCACGGGAATATCTGCCTCATAAGTTTCAGCCTTTACCTTGGGGAAGTTTTCAACCACCCACTCGCGGCGAACCTCACGGCGGTCAGCTACGGCTGTGATAACGATATCGGGGCACTTGCCGCCAACAATATTCTTGAAATGCGTCGAGCCGATGTTGCCGACTCCGATAATACCTAATTTAAGTTTTCTCATTCAAGTCCGATTCCTTTCAGATAATCATAGCTCTTCTTCATGCAAACGAAGGGATCCTCGTCATAGCAGCGGTCCTGCTCGACGAAAACGTATTTTGTTCCGCCCGCCTCTGCCGCTTTTGCAGCAGCCACGTGGTTGATGTTGCCCCATCCGACGGGTGCCATGCGTACCGCGTTATCGGTCGGATCGTAGACCATATCCTTGAAGTGAATGGTATCAATGCGTCCCGCGAGCTTTTCGAGCCACTGTGCGGGGTCTCCGCCGCCTGCCTGAACCCAGTATGTATCAACGGTAAAGCCATAAGCGGGAGTATCGAAGCGGTCAGCCATATCCTCAAGAAGCACCTTGCCGCTCGGGAGCTTGATGAACTCCATATTGTGGTTGTGGTACATGAATTTCAGACCTGCTGCCGCGATCTTTTCAACTGCGGGAGTGATCTCCTTGCAATAGTTGTCATAAACCTCGAGGTCGCAGTTTGCCTTTTTGAAGTTGGGCATAGAACCGAGTCCGACGTAGCCCGCGCCGTAGGTGATGTGCTCCTCGATGACCTTATCGGTCTCCTCGACGATGCGCTTATACGCAGTGTGGGTAAGGGGAGCAACGAGGCCGCAATCCTTCAGAAGATCACGCATCCAAGCGGCGTCAAAGTCGCAAACGCCCGAAAGCTGGACCGCCTTGTAGCCGATCTCTGCCATACGGCGAATGGTGTTTTCAAGATCCTCGGTTGTCTTGCAAAAATCTCTCAGAGTGTAAAGCTGTGCACCTGCAATCATTTTTCTTTCCTCCGTTTATATCTTTTCAATAAGATTCTTAAGTGTATTCACCGCAAAGTCGAACGCTTCGCGGTTATCCTTGAAGGACGAGCCCACGTTGTGCGTATCTCCGCCCTCAAGCGCCGCAAGTCCGACAAAGGATTTGAGATGCGGCTCAAGGGTCAGAACCTCGATGCCCGACTCGTAAAATCTCGGCAAAAGCTCGGGCAGATGTCCGATTCCCGCGCCGGGAGGCACGACCTTGCCGTCCTCGCCCGCATCCTTGATGTGAGCGTATTTGATGTAAGGCTTCAAAAGCTCCCAAGCAACAAGAGTGTCCTCGCCGCACTGAACGAAGTTCGCGGGATCGAAAACGCCCTTGAAAGCGGGCAGAGCCGCGTGGAGCTTATAGCAACGCTCAGCGATGTCGCCATAGATCCCCTTTTCGTTTTCGTGGCAAAGATCGACGCCCGAGCCCTTCGCCGCGCTGATCATATCGTCAAGACGGCGGCAGATCTCGTCGAAGCAAGCGGCCGAGGAATCGGTCTTGTAAAAGCTGAACATTCGAATATTTTCCGCGCCGCAGATAGTGGCGGTCTCAAGAACTCTCTTGAAGCGGTCGAGCTCATCCTGCGCGGGAGAGGTTATATCGACCTTTCCGATGGGCGAGCCGATCGACCAGACCGCGATGCCCTCGCCGTCGAGCCTTTTTCTGAGTGCCTTCGCCTCGTCGGCGGTAATATCGGCAACGTTCTTGCCGTCAATGCCGCGAAGCTCGATCAGATCCATTGAATTTCCCTGCAAAGCCGCGATCTGACCCGAAATCATCTTGTCAGCTTCGTCGGCAAATGCACAAAGCTTGAATTTTTCCATAATTCACCTCGTGTAAGGTTTTATTTGATGTTATTATATCACACATTTAAGCCAAATTCAAGTAAATTTCATAACTGAAAAAAGTTTTTGCAAAAAATTACTCAAAGACTTGAAAAAAACGTGAAAATGTAGTATTATTATATAAGTAAAACTATCTACATCGAAAGGCATCGCTATGAAATTCAAAACCGAACTGCACTGTCACTCTGCACCCGTATCGGCGTGTGCTAAGGCTTATCCCGAGGAGATAGTGCAGGCTTACCTCGAGCACGGCTACCACACCATCGTGCTGACCAACCATTTTTCGCGCTTCACATTCAAAAACAAGCGCATGGGCGACCTCTCCGCCCTTCCCTGGCAGGAAAAGGTCGACTACTATATGAAGGGCTACCACGCGCTCAAGGAAGCGGCGGGCGACAAGATCAACATCATCTTCGGCTGCGAGCTCCGCTCGAATCTTGATGAAAACGACTACCTCATCTACGGTCTTGACGAGGATTTTCTTCGCCGCAATGATGATCTTTACGACGTTCCCACCGCCGAGGTCTCGGCAAGGATACGCGAGGCGGGATTCCTCTTTTTGCAGGCGCACCCATTCCGCGACTTTATGCAGATGGTCAATCCCTCCCTGCTTGACGGCATCGAGGTCTTCAACGGCAACCCCTCGCAGGACAGCCGCAACGACATCGCCCGCATCTGGGCAGAGCGTTTCGGGCTGATCGGCACCTCGGGAAGCGACTTCCATAAGATCGTTGAGGGAGCTTTCGCGGGCGGCATCCTGACCGACGAGCCCATCACATCGAACGAACAGCTTCTCGAAATTCTCCGCTCGGGCAATTTTGAGATGATCCAGGATAACGACAAACCGCAATAAGGAGGTTTATCATATGGAACTTCTCTTTCTCGGCACGGGCGCGGCTGACTGGTCGCCCAAGCACAAGGGCGGGGCGCTCTACCGCCGCCTCTCCTCGGCTCTCGTAAACGACGATCTTCTCATCGATCCGGGTCCCTGCATCTATGATTTTGCCGAAGATCGCGGCAATCCCGATCTCTTCAAAAACGTGAAAAACGTCATCCTCACGCACTCGCACGGGGACCATTTCAACGCACAAACGCTTATCAGGCTCAACAAGGAATCGAATGGCGGCATCTGCTTTTGGGCACAGCCGGCTGCTTATGACAAGCTCCTTGCCGCGGCAAGACCCGACGACACTCTCCCCGCCTTCCATTTTATGACTCCCGGAAAGCCCGAGACCGTCGGCGAATACGAAATCCTTCCCTGCTACGCCAACCACGGCGATCTGCCCGAGGGCGAGATCCCGCTCAATTACATCGTAAAGCAGGGTGAGCGATCCTTCTTCTACGGCTCGGATTCGGGCTGGCTGATGTATGAGACCTACAAAAAGATCAAAAAAGCAAAGCCGAACGCCATGATATTCGAGTGCACCACGGGCTATGCTCCCGGCGACGAACGCATCTTCGGTCACACCAACATCGCAATGATCGGCATTATGATGGAGTCGATCGTCGCGCAAAAGGCTACCGCCGAGGATTGCAAATACTACGCGACTCACATGGCGCGCACCCTCCACACCACTCACGAGGACACCGCCGAGCGTCTTGCTCCCTTCGGAGTCACTCCCGCTTATGACGGGCTGAAGATCCAAGTGTAAAACTTCGTTTTACACTTGATTTACGCGCGCTTATCGCCGCTTGCCAAAATCGAAGATTTTGGCAGCTCCCCTCGGCGCGCGGACTCGCCCGGCTCGTCTATAAGGTGTTTTTTCGGAGGCAAAGCCCCCGAAAAAACGATTATTATTAATTGTTAAATGAAATGGCTATGTCACACTAAATGGTTGATTTTTTTCATAAAAATATGCTATAATAATAGTAGATAAAAACATAGGAGTTGATTTCAATGTCTGCTATTAAAGATATTTTAGATAAAATCGATAAGTTAAGCCCCGCTGATCAAGAGCGTCTTAAAACAATCCTTTTTAGCAAAACTTTTACAAAATCCATAAGTATCGAAGAGTTTGTTACAAAAGAAAGGTTTGCTAATGGTAGCGTTTGCCCTGTTTGTGGTGCTACTCACGTTGTTCGCAACGGCAAAAGAAAAGACGGTACTCAAAAGTATATCTGTAAAGATTGTGGCAAATCGTTTGTTATTACAACCAATTCCATCGTGTCTGGAACACGTAAAGACCTTAACGTATGGATTAAGTACGTTGATTGCATGCTGAACGGCTTTTCCGTTCGCAAAGCTGCAGAAGAATGTGGTATTCATAGAAATACAGCATTTGCTTGGCGACACAAGATTTTGGATGCCCTTCAAAACATGGCTAACGATGTAATCCTTGATGGCATTGTCGAGGCTGATGAAACCTTTTTCACCATATCTTATAAAGGCAACCATAAAAAGAGCAAGAAGTTTACAATGCCTCGCGAGCCGCACAAAAGAGGCAATTCAACGCATGTACGTGGTTTGTCGAGCGAGAAGGTTTGCGTACCTTGTGCGGTAAATAGAAGCGGTATGTCAATTGCCAAAGTTTCTAATACGGGAAGAGTATCGACCAAGGATCTCCACGAGATTTATGATGGTCGCATAGATCCGTCCGCAACGCTTGTAACCGATAAAATGAACTCTTACGTACGTTTTTCTAATGCAAACGGTATTGAGTTAGTGCAGTTAAAGACGGGCAAAGCCAAGAAAGGCATTTATAATATTCAACACATAAATAGCTATCATAGCCAACTCAAACGCTTTATGAAGAGTTTTAACGGCGTATCTACAAAGTATCTGAACAACTACCTTATTTGGCATAACTTTGTTAACTACGCCAAGGAAAGTAACGTTGAGAAGCGTGCTATCTTATTAAGCTATGTGTTAACTACATTAAAAACTGATCGGAACAGCAGTTTGTCAGATCGTCCTGCTCTTCCGTTAGTTGCATAAACTTGAATTTGTAAAACAAGGAAGGAAGCAATATGAAAAATAAATTATTTGTTGTATTTCTATGTTGTATAACCATATTATTGTGTTTTTCTTCTTGCGGAAAGCCTGATATATCTGAATATTATGCGATGAGTTGCAATATTGTGTGGAATGAAGCCCATAAAATAGACTCGGAATTTCCCAGCATAATATATTATGAAATTGAAGGTGTCCCTACCGATCAATATATTGCGTGCAAATGGAGGGAAAACGGAATCGGCGTCACTTTTTATCCCCGTCTTCTGCAACACAAAGATAATGAAGGAAAATGGGAGTTTGATGTATCATCCGCTAAGCTTATTATTAGCAAAAGAGGAATTGACAATACTGACGATAAGGCTTGGACTACATACGGACAAACCATAGTTGTTCAAGAAGTGTGTCCGATAGACTATGCTATTGCAGAGCAACTTGCAAACGATATTCTTTCGGATTCGCCCAATTATGCTGATCGGGATTTCTATGGTGAACCTTTTTTGCATGACAGTGAATTAAATTATTTAAGTTTGCATTTTACATTGAAAGAATATAGTAGCCTCAGTTTTGTTGCAAACATTCTAAAGAACGGTGATAAGTATTATATAGAAATAAAAGATGATGTTTATATATCAAAATTATTACTTTGCAGTGATGAGTTTGCATCCTTGCTTGACAAAGTTTGCGTTGAATATGACTTGAGCACCAATTGGTAATAGGACTCCAATTTGATAATGGAGCTATTATATTTACTTTTTGAAAAATTATGGTATAATTGCTTTGTGCAGTTATCTAATCGATAAATTCCAATATGTCGAGTAGAGGAGAGAAAATACTCTCCTCTACAAAAAGTGTTAAAAATCAGTCATATTAAATGACAGAGCCAATGAAATATAATTTAAGGAGTACATACCATGATCAGAGTAACTATCTGGAATGAATTCAGACACGAAAAGACCAACGAGACCTGCAAGGCTATCTATCCGAACGGTCTGCACGCCACCATTGGCGAATTTCTTTCAAAGAACGATGACATCGAGGTAACTCTTGCCGCGCTCGACGACCCCGATCAGGGTCTGCCCGATGAGGTGCTCAACAACACCGACGTTCTCATCTGGTGGGGTCACATGGCTCACGGAGAGGTAAACGACGCCCTCGTGACCAAGATCCAGCGCCGCGTATATATGGGCAAGATGGGCTTCATCGCGCTCCATTCCGCGCATCACTCCAAACCCTTCCGCGCGATCGTCGGCACAATGGGCAACCTCACCTGGGGTCGCAACCAAAGAGAGATCATGTGGAATATGCTTCCCACTCATCCAATCGCAGCGGGAATCCCCGACAAGTTCTTCATCGAATCCGAGGAGCTTTATGCAGAGCCCTTCTTCGTTCCTCAGCCGAACGAGCTCATCTTCGGCGGTTGGTATGAGGACGGCTACATCTTCCGTTCGGGTATGACCTACCTCCGCGACGCGGGCAAGATCTTCTACTTCCAGCCCGGCCACGAGACCTGCCCCTCCTTCCATAACCCTTACGTTCAGCGCATCATCACCAACGCCGTTTACTGGGCAGCACCCATCACCCCCGGCTACGAATACAAGGACCATTGCCCCCACCACGTCGATAACTACGAAGAACTCGTAGCCGCAGGCAAGGCAAAGAGCAACGTCACCCCCAGCGTGTTCAAGCAGTTGGGATTTGAGAAATAATTTATACGAATCGCCCCGCCGAAAAATCGGCGGGGCGATTTACTTTAATTAAGTAGATTCAGCTTTTGAAGAGCACAATTCAACCGGAATCGTTATACTGTAAGTTTTCCGTTCACCGTTTGCAAACATCGGGCTGCATTCAACAAGGAAAGAAAACTCGTGTCCTTCCTCAAAAAAACTTTCTGTTGCAAGAAATACGGATTCGATAACATAAGTGTCTCCGTTCGCAATACTCATATACCCGCCGGATACAGATTCATAGAAGCCGTGCCTATCTTTACAATTACTGTAAGGGAGCATTACCTCGCGCTGCGAATCCATTATGAATCCGCCGTGATTAAACATACTTTTTCGATATACATTAACATCGCTTCCCGTATTATTGGTAACTGTTACACGGCATTGGATGTACGAATTCAAAGCATAGGTTTCGCGGAAAAATTCCACCTTAAAGTATGCACCTTCTGTGGCTTCCTCATACAAAACGGGAAGTTTAACAAACATATCGTCGTTTTCTTCGCGATACTTCAATCTGTAGCCCCAATCGGAAAGATACCACTCGCCTTGATAAAAATCTGGTTTCACCTCTTTTTCAAAAATTTCTATAGGTATTGTAACTCCGCAAGTCTTTGCTTGATCCGTTTCCACTTCAACCGAAAACGTGTAGGTGTTTTCAAGATTAAAAAAATCTTGCACGGAAAAATAAACATCATCGATATGCTTATCGTGCGGAGAAATCGTTACGCCGTATTCTTTATCCTTTTCAAATATACCGTGCATATCAGACTCTTTTGGATATACACATACTCCGTCATTTCTTTCAAAAACACCCGAAGCAGACGGTCGTCCGGCATCAAAATATATAGTTTTATTTGACAGATTAGTATAGTAGATCGCCACCCTTATGCGTAGCGGTTCGGCATCGGGAATGGCATATTCTTCAAAAGAGAATTCCACCTTAAAGCGAATACCTTTTGAAGTTTCTTCATACACCAAGGGAACTTTTATGTGCGGTTTGACACTACTGTTTATTGTTGTTTCCGGAAGAATGGGCTCAGTTTCGGGAAAGTGAGTAATATTTTCGCTTACTGTCTCTGTGGAATCCACTCCTGAACCGTCAATTATTGTACTGCATGAGGAGATCATAAGCGGATAAACCAATAATACCGCACACATAACTAACAAGGTCAACATATATTTTTTGATCTTCTTCATTTTCGAGATCTCCTTTTCATTTATTCGGAAAAATATTCCCGTGGTTTTATTGTATCACACAAAATATTATCTTGTCAACACTTTTTATCCTACAATAACATTTTCTGCCATTTTCACAAAGCAACGGCTCCATTTTTATTTACATTATACAAAAAATGTGATATAATATGGAATATACTGTATTATAAAAGGTGAAAACATGAAAAAGATCCTATCGGTAGAAAATATGCGTCAAAGCGACGCGCACACTATCGCGACCGAGGTGCCGAGCCCCCAGCTTATGTACCGCGCGGGAAAGGCAGTTGCCGATTCGGTGGGATGGCGCGCGCCCGTGGGCATCGTTTGCGGTGTCGGTAACAACGCGGGCGACGGCTATGTCATTGCGCTTGAACTCCAAAAGCAAGGCATCGAATGCACGCTCCTTCTCCTTGAGGAACGATTCTCTCCCGACGGCAGATTCTATTTTGATAAATGTGCCGAGGAAAATATTCCTTATGAGATTTGCACGGACAACACCGATCTTTCGCGCTTCTCCACCCTCGTTGACTGCATCTTCGGCACGGGATTCAAAGGCGAGGCGCGCGGACTTGCGAAAACGGTTATCGAAAACTATAACTCTTCCTCCGCCTACAAGGTTTCCGTGGACATCAACAGCGGTATGAACGGCGACACGGGTATGGGCGAGACTATTGCAAATTCCGACCTCACCTGCTCGATCGGCTCATTCAAACCGGGACATTTTCTGAACAAGGCAAAGGACGTCATAGGGGATAAGATCAACCTCGACATCGGCATCAAGCCTATCGACGAGCCCTATTATCTCTACGAGCCGTCATCTCTGCCCGAACGCAAGAATTTTTCAAACAAATCGACCTACGGCTACGTCGCCCTCATCGGCGGCTCGAAGAAATACAGCGGAGCCATCCGCCTTGCCGCTATGGCAAACGCCGCTATGCGCGCTGGCGCGGGTGTCGCTATGCTCGCCGTCCCCGATTCGATCTCACCTTACATCATTCCAAACATCCTCGAAGCGACGATCTATCCCCTCTCGGACAATGGCGGCGAGATAGTTTTCAATGAATCCGAGCTTTCAGCGCTTGCTTCGAGAGTCAAGACCATCGCCTTCGGAATGGGCATCGGTCTTTCGGGTGAGACCGAAAAGGCACTTTCCTACCTTCTTAATAATTATAAGGGCAGACTGATCGTCGATGCGGACGGACTCACCGCGCTCTCGCGCCTCGGCTCGGATGCGATCAAAAGCGCAGCTTGTGAGCTCATTCTGACCCCTCACAATATGGAATTTTCCCGCATCAGCGGGCTGTCGATCAGCGAAATTCTCTCCGCCCCTATCGATCACGCCAAGGCTTTTGCCAAGGAATATAACTGCACTTTGCTTCTCAAAGGTCCGTCAACGATCGTCACCGACGGCGAAACGGTCTACATCATCGACCGCGGATGCGCGGGAATGGCGACAGCGGGAAGCGGTGACGTCCTTTCCGGCATCCTTGCCGCGACCGCCGCATATGTCCCCTCAGCCCTCGAAGCCACCGCCCTCGCCGCTTACGTCAACGGTGCCGCAGGCGAGCTTGCCGAATCAAAAACCAATCCCATCAGTATGACCGCATCCGATACCGCACGGGCAATTCCCGAAATCATCACGGGAATTTTGAAATAGTTGCGTACGCAACCATTGACTCTGCGTGGAAAATATGGTATAATATATCCAATGAAAACCTCACGGAGGCAAAAATGAGCAACGAAAAAAGACAACCCAACGTACTTTTCATAATGGCTGACCAATTCCGCGGCGACTGGATGAGCTGTGTCGGGGGTCCCGCGAAGACCCCAAATCTTGACGCTATCGCAAGCGAGGGCGTCGTTTTCACGCAGTGCTCCACCTGCGCGCCCCTCTGCGTTCCCGCGAGAATAGGACTTTTCTCCGGTAAATATGCCCATACAACGGGCGCTTGGGATAATCAGGCGTTCATCCTCTCACCCGATGCAAATATCTGGTCAAAGCAGCTCCGAGCCCTCGGCTATGCCACCTCCCTTTTCGGAAAGACACATATCCACGGCGGTAGCGGCGACTTTATCGCACGCGAGCCTATGCTTAACCTCTACGGCTTTGATACCGTTGACGAGATCACAGGCCCCCACGCTTGCTGCAAATCAAGAACATATATGACCGAGCGCTGGGCAAAAAAAGGTCTGCTTGAGGCATTCAAAAAGGATCTCAAAGAGCGCGGAAAAACTCCCTTCGCCAAGCCCTCTCCCCTGCCGCTTGAAGAATACTACGACGTTTACGTCGGTAACTGCGGCGTTGATTACTTGAAGAATTACGAAGGCGACAAGCCTTGGTTCTGCCACGTCAGCTTCGGCGGTCCTCACGAGCCCTGGGACGTTCCCGAGCCCTATGCTTCGATGTATAAGGAAGAAGATATGCCCGCGCCCCGTCCCATAATGAAGAATGCAAATCCCGGCAGACCGCAGGGTGAAACCGACTTCCGTATGCACAAGCCGCAGATCCATTGCACGCCCGATAAAGCCCCCGAGATCCGCGTGAATTACAGCGGAAACTGCACCCTTATCGACGAAATGATCGGCAAGATCGTTGACGTCATCAAGGCACGCGGCGAATGGGACAACACCGTTGTTCTCTTCACCTCCGACCACGGCGAGATGAACGGCGACCAGGAATTCGTCAACAAGCGCACATTCCTTGACGGTGCGCTCAACATCCCGCTCGTCATCCGCACTCCCGAAACTATCGCCAAAGGCGGAATTCAGACCGATGCCCTTGTCAGCCTCATCGACGTCGGTCCCACTCTCATCGAGCTTTGCGGCGGCGAGATCGATTATCCCCAGTGTGGCAAATCGCTCTGCTCGGTCATTGACGGAAGCTGCGAAAAGCCCCGCGACTATGTGCTCAGCGAGCTTTCGGGCGAGATCATGTATATGGACGAGGAATGGAAAGCGCTTGTCAACAACAAGGGCGAGATCTATATGCTCTTCGACCGCAAGAACGATAAGGAAGAACAGCTCAACCTTGCCGCATCCGAGGAAGCACGAGAGACCGAAAACGTACTCCGCGCCAAGATAATGAAGGCGATTGCGGAAAACATTATCATTCCGTCAACAACGGTTCAGACCGCAACAGCAGTTACAAAGTAATAATTCAAAAGGTGGATCTTTGATTTCTCAAAAATCCACCTTTTTATTAATCTCTTCCGAATTGCCTGAACAGCTTTTTGATCAGCTCGGAAAGAGGAAGAACGAGCATTCCGGTAAAGATATTTGAAATACCGTGAATCACGTCGAATGGGAAGCCCGATGCGATCCAGGCGAGCGTTTGCTCAAATGTAAATCCATACAACAGAGCCTGCCCCGGCGCGTAGAGAATGCCGAAAGCAAAGCCGTGGAGTGAGCAGACAATGGGGTAAACTATCATCGCCACACGGTGCGGCATATTCTTCGGCAGAAGCATAGTCATTCCCCAAAGGATCGTCCAAACGTAGGTATACGGCACCCACCACGGGGCAAATCCGGCATATATTCCCTGCACGATCACGTAAAGATAGAGCGGTATCAGTGCCTTCAGGCGAAAAACGACCGTCATAAGCATCGTCAACATCCCGAGCAGGTGGATGTTTGGAAAAGCTTCCATTATGATCTTCGAGGTGAACATAAGCGCCGCAAACATCGCAAACAGCACCATTTCAAAAATACGGTTCGATATGCGGCGTCTTCTGCCTTTATTTTGCGTAGGTAAACTCATAGCAATCGCCGTCCGCGATCTCGGTCATATCGGCGCCCGTCATCATATATTCGCCATCTTTGGTAAAGTTCCAGTATCTTTTATCAAGATCGTAATCGGCGCGGATGCCGTTGACATACTTGATGTAAAGGCCGTATTCGCCCATATCCCCCGCAATAAGATTATGCGCGAGAAGCGCCTCACCGAGGGTCGCCGCATCGGTCTTGACGGTGAAGGTCACGGATTTATCCTCCGCGATAACCTTGACAGTCACGGTTTTCGCGCCCTCGCCGAATTCGGCATCGGTAAGATAAGTAGCATCCTTCCAAAGCCCTTCAGGAGCAATCGCACCTTCAGCAGACGTGCCCGCACTCGTTTCGGGAGTTTCCGCCTGCTGCTTGCAAGCAAAGAGGCAAAGGGTCATAAGCAGCGCCAGAAACAGCGCGAGAGTTGATTTGATCGTTCTTTTCATTTTTCTTTTTCCTTTCTATCTCAAAAGGATAAAGCAAAAAGCACTCTCCAATGAGAGTGCCAAACAAGAGATAGCCTGCCCTATCTCACATTCGCCCGACTCTCCCAAATTGCCCAAGAGTTTTTTCGCGTGTCACAGTCCGATAAGCATTCCGACTTTAACGGTAATGGCTGTTGCCGCGGATTTTCACCGCCGTTTCCTTATCCCCGAACGCAAAGCATCCGACAACCGGGCAAAAACGCCCGAGATGAACCGTGTTTATTCTTTTGTTTGAACCTATTATAGCATATAATATCAAAAAAATCAAGAAAAACTCTAAAAAATCTCAAAAAAATTCTAAAAAGGTCTTGATTTTTTCTTTTGGTTGTGATATAATATATTAGTCAGCGCGAGCTGCCATGGAGAGATGGCTGAGCTGGTCTAAGGCGCACGACTGGAAATCGTGTTTGGGCTAATACCCCAACGAGGGTTCGAATCCCTCTCTCTCCGCCATAAAGAAAAGGTTGTAACCTTCGGTTACAACCTTTTCTTTATACCGGAGCGATATTGATGATGAACCCCTTATTGTTTCGCAAAGCGAAACAATAATAGAGTTCGCGCGACCACCCAATTAAACTATCGTACTGCATAATGCGCGAACTTCGGGTTCAGAATCCCTCTCTCTCCGCCATGAAAAAACCGAGTACCGCTTCGCGGTGCTCGGTTTTTTCATGCCGTCGAGTTCGGGATAATTCGAACCCTCATCGTGTTGCGAAGATGCCAACTGAGTACAGAAGTACATATTCATCTGCAACACGATAGGTTCGCGCTACCGCCCAATTCAACTATCGCACATCATTATGCGCGAACCGTGGGTTCAGAATCCCGGATTTAATTACCGCGCACAACCAAATCACTTCTGCATATACTATTACCGAACCGTAAAACTAAAAATCCATCTATATTTTTTCAAAAATCTATTGAAAAAAACAAAATTATAGTGTATAATATACTTGTAACAGCTTTACGGTGTGCTGCATCAACACTGTTTTTGCAAACACGTTTCACAATGTACGGCAAAGAAACATTGTTTATACAAGCACGCTTCACAATGTGCGGCAAAGAAACATTGTTTATCAACCCTCGGTGCAAAACCGAGGGTTTCTTTTTTGAGGAATGTTATGATTGAACGAGGACTATATTACGCAACTAAAGATTTTGCTGAATTGATAAGATCGGTAGAGGGGGAATGGAACGATCCCAAGCACCGGCCTATTGTGTGTTTAATAAAATCAACCGAAAACGATAACCTATATTGGGCAATACCTATGGGCAATTGGAAACACCGAACTCCGGAACAACAAGCCCGTCTTCAAAAGTATTTGGATTTGCCAAGCAATGATATACGATCGTGCTTTTATCACCTCGGCAGAACCACTAACCGATCGATATTTTTCATAAGCGACGCCATTCCGATCACCGATAAATACATAAGCGGCGAACACTTAGGCGCTGATAACAAGCACTTTATAATCAAGAATCCTAATCTAATTGCCGAGTTAGAGCGCAAACTTTTCCGAATCCTTGCCGTCGAAAATGCCGACAAAAATCATTTCAGACAGCGTATTTCTGATGTAAAAGAGCTTCTGTTGAATGAGTTGAGCCAAAGCAGATAGGCAATTGTAAGATAATCACCATTAAGTTCGAAACGTGAGTTTTAATTTTCTCTATCCGATCGGAGAAGTCTATTATTGGAATACAAATTTTGTTATATCCTTTGTATCATAATACTTGAAATACTTGTTAAAATATGATATAATAATTTTACATTATAAATGTATAAAATCACCGTAAATTCGTCAAAATAAATCCATTTTGACAATAAGGAGGCAATATGTCTGTTCCTGGATATCAAGAGTTTATGTTTCCCATACTGAAAAGCCTATATGATGCCAAACTGCATCATAAAAAAGAAATATGCGAAAAAATGATTGAAGTATTCAATTTAACCCAAGAGCAAATAGATGAAAAGATTCCTTCGCAAGTTGAACCAACTTATATAAACCGCGTTGGCTGGGCCATATCTTATATGAAGAAAGCTGGGCTTCTTGACAGTCCTACTCGTGCTTGTTATATTATTACAGACGAAGGAAAAAAGCTTGTAGAAAACAATATCACCGACTTAAACACAAAATACTTAAGAAAATATCCATCTTTTTTAGCATTTCAAAAGTCATCTCACGAAGCTATCACAAAAGAGGCTGTTGATGTATCAAAAGATGACGAAACTCCATATGAAAAAATTGTATCATATAATTCTGTTATTAAGAAATCAATCTGTGATGATCTATTAAACAAAATATTAGAACAATCACCATATTTTTTCGAGCATTTAGTTGTTGATTTGCTTGTATCAATGGGATACGGAGGTAATGTTGAAGACGCTGGAAAAGCTACTAAAAAGTCCGGTGATGAAGGTATCGATGGATTAATTAAAGAAGATAAGCTTGGACTAGATACCATATATATACAAGCCAAAAGGTACAAGCCGGACAATCTGGTAGGTAGACCAACAATTCAACAATTCATTGGAGCATTACAACTAAAAGGTGCACGAAAAGGCATATTAATTACAACATCAGATTTCACCAAAGAAGCCTTAGAAGCAGTTACATATAGTACTACTGTATCAATTGTGTTAATTAACGGTACCAAACTGGTAGATTTAATGTATGAACACAACATTGGTGTAGCTGTGGAAAAAAATATTGAAATAAAAAAAATTAATAACGATTATTTTGAATAATCTATTCAAATTGATCATTATATAAACAACGGATAGATCGTAAGCTATCCGTTGTTTATTCTTATCGAATCCATTCAATCACTCCTCCCGCATACTCCCCAAACCCATCCTTATTCGGATGCAGGTCATCGGCAAAGTACCTTCTCTCATGCGGCACAAGGTCAAGCCCTCTTATATGTTCAACGCCGCATTTTTCGATCTCGTCGGCGATCAGCGCATAGCTCTCCCAAAGATTGCCCATGCGCTTCTCTTCACTTCCGCCCGAGACCCAGATCGGCGAGATCGCATAGATCTTGCTTGATGCGTAGGTCTCCTTCACTTTGCCAAGATATAACCGCAGCTGCTCTACCATCTCGTCTTGAGTCTTGAAATGATTCACATCATTTGTGCCGTATGCAACGATCACGAGGTCGGGATCAAACCCGCTGTCGGCAAAGGTCGAAGCGTGGTAATACGCCCCGCCGACTCCTTGAATTATGCTGTCGTAATTAAGCGCGAACGACGTGCGGTAGGCGTAGGAAAGCGTATCGACTCCCGAATTCCAGCCTTGCGTTATACTGTCGCCGATGAAAAGCACCTTTTTATCAAAGGTATGGCGAACCGCGCTCGCACCGTCGGAAAGCTCTGCGTGATCAATAACACCAACATCGTGCGAGGGAAAGCATAGAGTGATACGGCAAGGCGCGGCAAGATCGATCTTGACGTGATTATCCGTTATCGGAACAGTGCCTTGATAAACTCCGTTTATAAGGTACTCGAACCTTCCGCCGCTTTTAACCTCAAAGGCAAGGAACTTACTGTCGGTCTCAAAATCGAGCCTGATGCCGGTCGTAGTCTTTGCGCGGAATCCGAGAATTTCGGAGAGCGCATAGAACGCCTCGATCTGGCATTTTTGCATTTTGTAAAAGTGAATACCGTCCGCTGTCTGCTCAATGTCGACCGCACCGACGGTCAGCTTTTGGATCTGTTCAAAATTCAGTATCATACATTTACCTCGTTACTCAGCAATTAATATTAAATTGAAATTTGCTTCAGCAAATTTCTACCTTCACATTCCGCCTCGGCGGAATATTTCACTCGCGCAAAGCGCGAATTTCACTTTGCGCAGCAAAATTTCACATTTCTCCCCAAGGAGAAATATTTCGTTGCAAGTAAGCAGAATTGCTTACTTGCCTGTCGCGGGACGCACCCAAGGACAGGTTTTTTCATTAGCAAAATAGATCTCATCGATCTCCCGCATTGCCTTTTGGCAAAGCTCGGAGCGGATGGAGAAACCGTCGTTACGCGCGATCTCGGAGTCGATCAGCGCGCGGAGGTAGAAGAGTCTGAAGTTGCGCGATGACGTAATATTTTCGGGCAAAATCGAGTTGTATTTTTCAAACACCTCGCGAACGTGTTCGACCTCGCTTGTGTCGTTCATCGTGACCTTGATGTAGTCCCCCGGGCGCGAACGCTTGCGGGAGAGTGAACGCTCGGTAAGTCTGAGCGCTTCAAAAAGCTCCTCGTCATCGGTGCAAAACTCAAACCGCACGTAATCGCGCAGAGCATCGAATGCGTTTTCGTGCTCGCCCGAATATAGCGCGAGCTCGATGAACTTGTTGGCATCCTCAAAGATACCCTCGGAATAGGGATACGCGCCGCTGTAAATACTCTTCCCTGTGCCGTGGTTGCGCTCAAGAAATTCAGCCAAGTGACTCGCACCGTAGCCCCCCCAAGGCGAACAGCTCCACATGCTGATCTCGGGAAATTCGATGAACTTGATGCCCTCGGGAATTCCCTTCTCTTGCAGGACGGGCGGGAGCTCGCCGTTTGCAAAGAAGGAAAGAATATAAGGCACGTCCGCGAACATCTCGTCGCCGAGCCTCTCCGTGAAGTTCTCCCATTCACCGCTTGTGAAACGGTCGAAATACCACGCCGAAACAATGACCTCTGTTTTCGGCATAATCTCTTTTATGAGCGCCTTGAAATGCGGCAAAAGTTTCAAAAAGCCATTAGCTCCCCACGGAGCGCAGTCCTTGCAGGTGCATCCACCCTGATCGTATGGCCAATAGACGACGTAATCGATCTTGAGATCAGCAAAGGATTCAAGCATTGCACGGCGCGCGCGCAAGATCTCTTCAATTCCGCCCTCCTTCGAGGGGCAAATTTCGACGTGATAATGCGAGTCGGGCTCAGCGTGATAGCCGTTCTGAACCTGCCATTCGGCTCGGAGCTCGGCGGGAGAATTGGCAAAAGCCTCGTTTGAAAGCATCGTCAGCGATCCGCCGATACCTATCTTATTTGCATATCCGAGAATCTCACGCAGGCGCTTGACAAGGCTCTGCGCGCCCGCATCTTCCATCGACTCGAAATGGTGCATATCGAACCAAACAAGCAGGCTGTTGCAGCCGCGCAACGCAAGGTCTTCAACTACCTCGCAGACCTTCTCGATCGGCGCGGAATGATAGAAATTATTAAAATGCGTGGCAAAATACATACCGCGCAGCTTTTTTGCGGGCGTGAAATCAATCTCACCTTCAAAAGGAAGGAATCCACCATTGCCGTCAAAACGCGAGAGGCGCAAGAATCTGCCGAACGCGGCAAATAGCCCAAGCCCGTCCGCCGCGCGGAGTTCACATCCGACGTTTCCCGATTTAATTACGTAACGCTCGTCCGAAAGCGAGGTATCGATCTCAAGCGAAACGGCGAAACCCTCTCCCATAGTCACAGAGCGTACAGCCATCAGCCTTGCCGCCGCTTTTTCGAGTATTCGGAAAGCTTCAAGGGCCATATTTTTATTTATCAGAATCATATTTATCACCTTTTGAGAAAAACCGCAGCCTGTGGACTGCGGTTTTCATTTTTAATAATTAAGGAATCAAGTCAATATCGGCGAGGTTTGCCTTGTGGTCGGAAAGAGGCTCAAGACCGTTTTCAAGAAGTTTGCGGTAACCCTTGAACACGCCGTCTTCCTTCGTGATCATAACAAAGTCGATCGAAGACGTACCCTTGGCATTGTAATAAGACTCGGAATTTGTCAACGCGTTGACCATACCATTGATGCTCATAAAGTACTTATATGATTCAGAGGTATTATTACAGTTAAAGTCGCCCGTGATGATGACGGGACAGTTGTACTCAGCCTTGAGAGACTGGATCTTCTTGGTCATCTCCTCAGCCTGAACTTTACGCATCTGCTGCTTATTTTCCTCGTTTCCGAAATCCCAGTGAGTCGAGATAAAGGCAAACTTTACACCCGTCTTGGAATCCATAAATACAGCCCAGGACATATTTCTGCACTCTGCACTTGCGTGGTAGGAGTAGGTCTCACAGCCCTGCGCAAGGACCTCGTATTTAGAAGCATCATAAACGATTGCGGAATAGCTGTATCCCTTATCCTCGCGGACGGTGCCGATCAGCTTGTAGTCGCCGAGATGTGCGGGGAGATACTTTCTCCACTGCTCGCAAAGTTCCTGAACACCGACAACATCGGGCTTATAAACATCAAGGAACGCACCAAAGACCTCTGCTCTTGCGGATGTTTCGGTTCCGCCCCACTTTTCGGTGAGGACGTTATAAGTAACGATACGAAGGTCGCTTCCCGCAGTCAACGGGAACTCGGTCTCGGTGAGAAGAGTGCCCTCGCAAAGCTGACCCGAGGTGAGCGCAATGTTTGCGCCGGACGACATCTTCGAGGCATAGAGCTTTCTTACCGCCGCCTCTGCTGTCTGGAGACTTCTGCAGTCAAAAACGAGCTTGCCCGACTGCAGGGATACGTTATAGCACATATTTGCGACGCTGTCCGAGCCCGCGCTTGCGGCACGGTTTGTCGCGCCGACAAGGATCTCGCACTCGGTCTCGGTCTCCTTGTCGCTCTTCATAGGAAGATAGATACCCGTTGCGGTAGCGAGAACGTCAACGACCTTCTGCGCCGCAGCTTCGCCCGCGGGGGTATCCTTGCCGTAAACTACCGTATAATTCTGGAGAGGATTGCCGTCAAGAGTAACAGTTTCAACGTTATACTTGCCGCGATAGATCTCGTCGGCAAATGCCTCGATGAAATAATTGCCATCCTCGCCCTTAGCTATAAGAGGAATGATTTCGTCGCGGAAATAGTTGACCGCTTTTTTAAGACTTGCATCGGTATACGCGGTGATGATGATCTTATGGCCGCGGACAACAACGGCATAGTCAAAGTATTTGAGGTCCTTCATAACCTCGGCAGTCTCGTCGTAATTGGTGAAGCCGAGAAGGATCTCATAAGCCTCGGGATCACGAACGGTGTTCCAACCGATGAAATCGGTGGTGTTTTTGAAATCAACACCGGTAGCCGATTTAAGATCTTCGACAAGCTTTTTGGTAAGGTCAAATACCCCCTCCGACTCGTCGGGACGAACGATGGTGTAAAGAGGCTTGTTCCCGTCGGTGAGCTTGATGGGCTCGGGCTTGGGGGGCTCGGTTGCCTCAATGATTGCTTCGGTCGTTTCAGCTGTAGATTCTACAGCTTCTTCTCCGCCGTCGCAGGCGATCATTGTGGGAATCATCACAACGAGGGCGAGAATCAGAGTGACAAGTAATATTATTTTTTTCATAGTACAGATCCTTTCATCAGACGTCAACGTCTTTCATATATTCTCCCGCGTGCTCCGCGATAAAGGTCTTTCGTCCCGCAAGGTTGTTGCCGAGAAGCACGTCGAAGATCTCCTCGGTCGCCGCCGCATCAGCGGGCTTGACGGCGATAAGCCTGCGCGTTGCGGGCTTCATGGTGGTTCGCGACATCATATCCGCCTCGTTTTCACCAAGTCCCTTGGAACGCTGAAGGGTATACTTTTTGTCGCCGATCTTCCCCAGTATCTCGGCCTTTTCCTTTTCGTCATAAGCGAAATAGGTGTCGTCCTTGGTCGTTATCTCGTAAAGAGGAGTTTCGGCGATGAAGATCTTGCCCTCCTCGATAAGGGTGGGCAGCAGACGGTAGAACATCGTCAGAAGCAGGGTTCTGATCTGGAAGCCGTCCTCGTCGGCATCGGTACAGATTATGATCTTCGACCATTTGAGTGCCGACAGATCAAAGTCGCTCATGTCACTGTGCTTCTTTGCCTTTGAATCAAGCTCGACTCCGCAGCCGATAACGCGCAAGAGATCGACGATGATCTCGCTTGCGAAGATCTGCTTGTAGTCGCTCTTCATGCAGTTGAGCGTCTTTCCTCGGACGGGGATGATCGCCTGGAATTCAGCCTCTCGGGCGAGCTTACAGGATGTCAGCGCGGAATCTCCCTCAACGATATAAAGCTCGCGGATCGAGGGGTCCTTTGAACGGCAACCGACGAATTTTTCAACACGGTAGGAAACGTCCATTGTTGCAGTCAGCTTCTTCTTTATATCGATCCTGCTCTTCTCCGCGCTTTCGCGGCTTCGCTTATTGAGAAGTACCTGCGCCGCGATCTTCTCGGCTTCCTGCGGCTTTTCTACGAAATAGGTCGCAAGCTTTTCCTTGAGCACCTCGGTCATCGACTCCTGAATGAAGGAGTTTGTGATCGCCTTCTTGGTCTGGTTTTCGTAGGATGCCACCGTTGAATGGCTCGAGATAACGAGCACGAGGCTGTCTGCAATATCCGAGAAATTGACCTTCGTCTCGTTCTTGTTATACTTACCCGAGTCGCGCAGGTATTTATCGATCGCGCTCACAAAAGCCGCGCGCACCGCCTTGTCGGGCGAACCGCCGTGCTCAAGATAGCTCGAATTGTGGTAATATTCCTGGACGCCGATCGCCTGCGTGAAGCAGAAAACGTAGTCGGCTTCAAGCGGATATTCCTGTCTGTCGCCGCGGTCTTTTCCGCGTGTCTTCGACTGCCAGAAGACGGGCTCGGTGAGGAATTTATTCTCCGCAAGCTCGCAAAGATACTCGCGAAGGCCGTCCTCGGCGGAATAGAAATATTCAAAATTTTCGAACTTACCTTCGTCGTTTTCGATCTCGAGAAGGAACTTTACGCCATAGTTGATCGCCGCTTGGCGGTGAAGAACTTCCTTGAAATATTCGGGAGGAATATTTATATCGGTGAAGACCTCAAGGTCGGGGCGCCAATGGATGACGGTTCCCGTTCTTCTGTCGGAGGGCGCAAGCTCGAAGCGTTCAAGCTCGGTCACGGGCTCGCCCTTTTCGAATCTGATCGAGCTGACAAACTTTCCGTCAAAGGAATCGACGGTCATAAAAGAGGATGCATACTGCGTTGCGCAGGCACCGAGACCGTTGGTTCCGAGCGAGGATTTATAGACCGCCTCGTCGGTATTGTTGTCCATTTTACCACCCGCAAAAAGCTCGCAGAAAACGAGCTCCCAGTTATATCTGCCCTCTTTTTCATTGTATCCCAGAGGCACGCCGCGGCCGAAATCCTCGACCTTCATCGAGTGATCGTTATATGCGGAAACTCTGATCTCGCGTCCGTAGCCCGCATTCGATTCGTCAATCGCATTTGCAAGGATCTCAAAAAAGCAATGCTTGCAACCTTCGATATTGTCGGATCCGAAAATGACGCTGGGGCGTTTTCTTACTCTGTCAGCGCCCTTGAGAAGGGTTATACTGTCGTTATTGTAAGCTGCCGGATCATCCGAAAGAGAAACCTTCTTTACCTCTGCGGGGGCTTTTTTAGCCGCCGCTTTCACCTTTTTTTCGGACTCTGCGGAGGCGCTTTTTTTAGTTTTCGTTTCAGTCTTTTTTACTGCCATATTATTATCCTTGTAATATTATTCCTAATATATATTATTATACTACATTTTGAACCATTTTGCAATACCCAAATTTGCCTTTTTGATTTTATGTATTTCAAACATAATTTATTAGATTTTCATTTAAGTTTGATATTTATCTAACGTTTGCATTGTATATTTGTCTATGATTTTTCAAGCATCCAAAAATGTAATTTTAATTTACCCGAAATATGGTTATATTTACGCTCGAATTAATAAAAATCATATTGACTTTTTGCACCTGAAATGGTAAAATAATATCAGTAAATCAATCAAACGGAGGTAATATAATGGAAACCATCACAACCGTAAAAATCCGCCTTGTAACGATCGCAGATCTCTACAATTTCGTAGCAGTTGCAGGCAAGTATGACTTCGACATCGAACTCAAGTCCGGCAGATACACCGTTGACGGCAAGTCTATCATGGGTATGTTCTGCCTTGACCTCAGAGAAGAGCTTGAGCTCACCGCTCACACAAGCCATGACGATCCCTTCTTCTCCGAGATCGAAAGCTACATTGTAAAGTAATTGACACAGAAAAGCACAGCCGATACTGATTCGGCTGTGCTGTTTTATTGAAGCATTTACCACGCCACAAAAGAATCCCTTGCGGCCATTACAACCGCAAGGGATTTCTTCATATCAAACCGCTATTGAACGCGGTATTTTGGGTTTGATCAGTTCTCTCTTCTCTTTGCAACAGCTGCTACGCCGCCGAGGGAGATGATTGCGAGTACGATGAAGATGATGGAAGCATCGCCGGTGGGAACGGGATCAGCGGGCTTGGTATCTTCGGGCTTGGTGGTTTCTGCGGGCTCGGTAACTACGGGCTCAGTAACCTCGGGCTCGGGATCTGCAAGGCCCTTTGCGGGGTTGAAACCTGCGATCTGAAGCTCGGAGGGCTTGATCATCGATTCAACGTTGAGGTTTGCAAGAATGAGAGCTGCGGAATCTGCGTTCGCGGTACAAGTCATAAGAGCTGTTTCTGCATTTGCAATGCTGAAGCAGCTGGATGCCATCTCGCCTACGGTAATGCACTGATCAAACTTGTATTCAGCTTCCTTTGCATAAACAGTTCCTACAAGGCCGCTTACACGCTGTTCCTTACCGCCGATACTCTGAATTGTACCTGCGTTTGCACAGTTGAGGAATTCAAAATCGGTTTGACTGTTACCGGGGTATCCCGCAAGACCGCCGGCGTGAGGATATGCGCTGTCGCCAACGCTTTCAGCGGTTACGTCACCGTTGTTGACACAGTAGATCATCTTGACTCTGCAGTCCTTGCCGGGCCAAGTAGTTGCGTTTACATAGAAGTCAGCTGCGATTCCTGCTGCCATAATGGTCGAGCCGCTCTTAGCGAATACCTTACCGTTTGTGATAATGTTTTCAAATACGGTGTACTGAGCCTCAGCCTCGTCACCTGCCATACCGCCACGGGTAACAACTCCGCAGAAGCCGCCGGCTCTTGCAGTAACCTTAGCGCTCTCAAGGTCGGAGGTTACGTCACCGTTTGCAATACAGTTAAGATACTGTGTACGGTTAGTCTGACCAACGAATCCACCGACTCTCGAGGTGGTGGTTCCGGATACGCTTACGTCTCCGTTTGCAACGCAATTCTGAACGGTGCCGTTGAAAACATAACCTGCAGCAGAACCCATTCTGGGCTCGCCGTAGCAAACGGTGATGTTGACGTCAACGTCGGAAACGCAGTTGAGAAGGTAGACCTTAGTGGTCGCATCAGCAGCATCTCTGCCAAGCGAACCGACGATACCGCCTACACCAAAGTTCTTTGCGAGAACGCCTTCGATGATGATGCCACCTTCAACGGTGAGGTTTGCGATACCTGCTTCGGTTGATCCGGGAAGTACGTAACCGAAAAGACCGAGATGGTTGGTGGTCTCCTCTGTGATGCTGAGACCTGTTACCTTGTGGCCGAGACCGCTGTAAACGCCCGAGAAGGGAGCTGATGCCTTGCCGTCGGTCTTTGCGTCGTTAATGTCCTGGAATCCGATAGGAGTCCATTCCTTGCCGCCAAGGTCGATATCAGCGGTCTGGATGATGTACTTGCCATCGTAGGAATTACCCTCGTTGACCGACTTTGCGAGGAATGCGAGGTCCTCTGCGGTTTCTACGAGATAGGGGGAATCCTGTGTTCCCTCTCCCTTAAGAGAAGAGGATGCAGAAGTTCCGTCCCATGCCGCGCTCGTCGGGAAAGCGAAGAGCGAAATGATCATGGTTGCGAAAAGAAGGATCGATAGAGCTTTTTTCATTGATAATGTTTCCTTTCGTATTATTGTTGAGCAAAAGCTACTATCATAATTGTACTATATTTCCTCCTCTTTGTCAATGCTTTTTTGATAAATTTGATATATTTTTTTAACATTTTCCGACAAAATAATATTGCCACTTGAATTATCACGCGGAATATGTTATTATATTACTATAAAAACTATATTATATTTAGGCAGAAAAGGAGGGAAATGATATGCTGTTTACATCCCCTGTTTTTCTGCTGCTTTTTTTACCCTTGATGCTGGGTATATACACCTTGGTTCCCACGCGTCTTAAGCCGAGCGCCATCTGCATTTTCAGCCTTACCTTCTATGGAATAGCCAATTTCGGAAATCCCGCATCGTTGCTCTTTTTGCTGCTCTGCGCGATATTCACCTATTGCGCCACCTTTGCGGTATTCAGCGTCAGGAAGAAATACGTTATGGTATTCGTCGTCTGTGTGCTGGTTGGTGTTCTTGCCGTTCTCCGATACCTCGGAGTCTGGGCGGACGTTTCAGCGGCAGCAAGATACATCCCCATCGGTGCTTCTTTCTATCTGCTTGCCTGCTTCTCCTGCATCATGGACGTTCGACGCGGTGACGCGCATATGCCGCGAAACTTCGCAGACGTGCTTATCTACGTGACCTACTTCCCCGTTATGATCGCGGGACCCATCATTAAATACAAGCACTTCGAAAATCTCATCAAGCCTGAAAACCTTCGCTTCACAGCCGCGGGCGTTGCCTCCGGAATCATCCTCTTCGCGCGCGGATTTATTAAGAGGATAGCGATCGCCGCCCTCCTTGAGGAATCATACGACTCTATCGTCGACAGACTTCTTCATTACACGGAGGAACCCATCAGTATCGGGGTTGCCGTGATCCTCGCCGCAATCCTGCTTGTATCGGTCTATTACTCTTTTTCGGGATACTCGGATATGGGTCGCGGAATTTCCGCAATGCTCGGAATCCCGCTTGCGCCTGATTTTGGCTCCTGCATTCTTTCGTTTACCCCCGCAGATTACGCAAACAACTTCCTCTCGAGCCTCGGCTTGTGGATCGACGACTATATCCGCAGTCCGCTTTCCTCGCTCTGCGCGCTTGAGAAAAAGGATCACAAGGCGAAAACGATCCTGAACACGGCGATCTCGCTCTTCTGCGCACTCGTTTTGCTTTTGTGGTTCAAGATAGGAATCAGCGTTCTCCCCGCTATTGCACTCCTTCTTGTGCCCACTTTGCTTGACTGTTTGTTCGGCATCAACAAAGCACTCCGCCAAAACAAAATGCTCCGCCCCCTCGGTTGGATATTCACATTTTCCTTCGTAACGCTCTTCTGGATGCTTATCAAGACCCGTGACCTTTCGAGCCTTGAGATCATATTCGGAAATATCACTCTCTTTAAGCCGCTGCAGTCGTTCCTGTTGAGCAGCACGCTTTTGAATCTTGAGATCCTGGTAGTACTTGCAATTATGGCGATCGTGCAGTTACCCGTCATTTTCGGTGTAACCTCTCGCAGACATCAATCCCCGTTCGTAAAAAACAGCGCGTTCCTTTGGGTATGGTCGCTTTTGATACTTGTCATCTTCGTTTTGTGCATATACTACTATCTCCCGCAATACCCCGCGCTCGCAACAATGCCATTCCGTGACATAATTTTCTAAACCCAGGAAAGGAGGTTCCCATGAACTCGCAAAATTATGAATCCGTCGAATCCCCAAACAACAGCACAGAGCTGAACACGGGATCGGATTGCCATATCGAAGCCGTTCTGCTTGCAAACAAGCATTCAAGAGCACTCGGCGTAATAATAATAGTTCTGTTTGTCGGAATACTTCTTTCATTTCTGCTCAATTTCGGATTTTCGGCATATCTCGGAACAGGCGACACAGTCGAAGGTTATTTTGACGGCGAGGAACACGATAACATAGTCCTATCAAAATTCGCCGATACCTTCTATCTTTCAAGTGCCATCAGAAAAAACATCACCTACGTCGATTATTATCTTTTCGGCAGAATTCCCACAAACGAGGTCATCCTCGGCGATGATGAATTTCTTTTCCCAACTTACGACGAAGCAAACAACTACAATTACGTTGCCGATTATTACGGCGAGATAAAACCCGAAGAAGCAAAGCTTGCGCTTTACTATCAGGGTCTGCGCAACATCACGGATGCTTATGAAAAGCTTGGCGTCTCCTGCTACATCGCCGTTATCCCCAACGCACAGACCGTTTATTCCGAAAAGATGCCCGAATTTATGGGTGAACCGAGCGAGGATACAAGACTGCGAACGATCAGCGATTATTTCTCAAAGCGAGGTGTCAACAACTACCTCGATCTGTCGGATCATCTGATAAACTCCAAGGGATACGGAGAGCTTTACAATAACACCGAAGACTCTCTCAACAGCCGCGGGGCATACTATGCATATCGCGCAGTTATCGAAATGCTTCCCGCAGATGTGAAAAAGGTCATCACTCCCGTCACCTTGAAAGATGACGATCTTGTTCAGCATTCGGGAGCCGGCAAGGTCCTTGCCCGGGTAGCGTCGCTTGAAAACGTCATAAAAAACAAGACCGTTTCGCTTTCAACCGACTTCGTGCAGAAATATCAGATCCTTCTCAGCTACGACAAATACGATATGGCATTTGCAAAAATGCAATACAGAGATGATCTTCCCTCTCGCCCTCGCATAGAATTTTCCTTCTCAAGCGATTGGGACCGAATCATTATGATCGATTATCTCTCCAACACATTCGGTACCGCTATCTACCGCAATTCGCTTGATTTTGACGCAGACGTGATCAAGGAAGCATATCCCACCATTCACGTAATATTCCTTAATGAACGGAACATCTATAAACTTGCCGACGGAAGCCTGCTTCCGTGACAGTAGAGCTCCGGAAGTCTAAAGAAGAGTTATAAATAGTTGAAAGCCTCGGTAAGCAATGATCTTGCCGAGGCTGCTCTATATATCAAAAAATAGAAAAATTCCCGTAATGGGCGAATATAGTTCTATCTATGCGTTATTGAATTTGTTTTGTTTATATGATAAAATATATACACAGCAGAGCTCGCTGAATATTCATTTAGGAGATTGTTATGAAACTTTATCTTTCGGAAAATATTAAGAAAAACAGACGTGAAAGCAATCTTTCACAAGAGGCGTTTGCCGAGCGACTCGGCGTAAGTTTCCAAACAATAAGCAAATGGGAACGAGGAGAATGTTATCCTGATATTGAAATGCTGCCCCAAATTGCAAATTTTTTCGGCATCACATTAGACGCATTAATGGGAGCCGATCAGTATCAAGAAAAAGAATATGTCGATACTCTGCAAGAAGAACTGCGTAAGTGCGATGTAATGCGCGATGAAGCTACTTTGGTAAGGAAAGCCGAAGAAGGATTACGCAAATACCCGAACAACCATTTGATTATGGCATGGATAGTATACGGAGCACAGAATATCAATCCCAAAAGAAGTATAGAACTCGGTGAATATCTTATGTCAAATTGCCGCAACCCGCACATCTTGAATTGGGCAAGAACGGAGCTTTGTTATGCTTATTATAAAGCCGGTCGGCAGAACGACGGCATCGAGTCGGCAAGCCGTTTGCCCACAATGGCACAGACACGCCAAGCGGTTTTATCAGATCTTCTGACAGGCGAGAAGCAACTATCACACATTTTAGAAACGGACACGGCGAAGGCTTGCTATCGTTTCAAAACCTCAATATTGAAACTACTCGACCATTATACTTCACAAGAACAGATAGAACTTTTGAAAAAAAGCAATGAGTTTTATGACATTGTATATGAATGTGAAGATAACGTATCTGCTCTGAAAGAAAAAGCAGACACAGATATCAAAATAGCAGAAATTTATATGAACATCGGGAATGCGGACGAAGCACGTCTTTATATCGAAAAAGCTTTGTTATGTGCAGAAAAGCACGATGCAATTCCTTACGGTACACATTGTGAATCTATTTTATGTGGTTGTAAAAAGTATGGATATAGTGTTGCACAAGCAGGAAAATTGGCACATCCATACGGGAAACTAAAAGAAGCGATCATTGCTTCATTAAAGGCAAATCCGATTTTTGATGATATTGCATTAAAGATCGAATCATAAAGCATCAGCCTCCGACAAGCAAACATTTGTCGGAGGCTGATAGTTTATATACTTGACAATTCCAATTAATTATGTTATAATATAGAACAAATGTTCTTGATAGGAGAGGTAAATGAAAAAAGATATTATGACAGAAAGTGCTGCGCGGGCTTTTCGGAATTACGCAAGGATGGGGCTTGTGGGGTCGCGGTCGGCTATTGATACAGTCTGCAAAATACGCGGCGTCTGCAGCGACTCTGCCGCGCTTGATATGCTTGCCGTTTTCGACACCCTGCGTTTGCTCGAATTTCTCGGCGACATGATCGCCCTGTGCGCCGTGCGCGATATATATTTTGCAACTGCAGGATCAAAGCTGCATTCCAATGAAATAACTCTTCGCATCCGCAGACTTGCCGACGAGATGCATTGCGATGACAGAACTGTCTACCGCCGCCTCAAAAAGGCGCGCGATATGTGGGAATATCTTCGCGCGCGCGAAAAAAAGCAGACCGCGGGAAAACGCAGTCTGCTTACTAAACTTATTACTTGATCTTCGCTGTCATGCTTTCAATGTCGTGGTCGTCGCCGACAACAGAAACGATCTCGCCCGCGTTGAACTCGCGTGTGGGAGAAGGGGAAACGTCAAGTCTGCCATCGCAGTATCTGACGGCGATGACGTTCACACCGAAGGCTTTACGAAGATTGAGCGTGATGAGATCCTTGCCGACCCAGGATTCGGGAACTGCCATTTCAACGACCTTGTAGCCCTTGAACTGCACAAAATCCGTGATGGATGAATGTGAAAGTCTGAACGCAATACGTTCGCCCATATCGTGCTCCGGATAGGTTATCTCATCCGCACCTATATGCTCAAGCACCTTTTTGTGACCGTCGTTGACGGCGCGGGAGATAACGTGCTTTACACCGAGCTCCTTGAGCTGTATGGTGATAAGAATTATATCGCTGATGTTCTCGGTCATACAAACAACGGCACAATCATAATCGGCAACACCGGATGCCTTCAGCAGATTTATGTTGGTCGCGTCGCCTATGACCGCATTCGTCACGTGATCGGCGATCTCTGTCACTTTTTCGGAATCGGTATCTATTACCATTACCTGCTTGCCCGCATTAACGAGTGCATTCGCAAGCGAAGTGCCGAATTTTCCAAGTCCTATAATGCAAAAACTATTCATTGTGATCTTCCTATCCTATCAAAATATTTGCGTCGGGATAACTGATCGAGGATTTGTTTCCTCCCGACTTGCCGAGAAGCGAAAATGTCACAGTCAGTATTCCGACTCGCCCGAAATACATCATAAAAATCAAAACAACAAGCGCGGCGGCGGGCAGAGTCGGTGTCAATCCGGCTGTCAAGCCTACGGTCGCACCCGCGGAAACGACTTCATATAGAATATCTATTCCTTCTATATCCATATTACCGCAAGCAACAGTGCATATCAAGGTTGCAGCAATGGTAAGGATCAGCTGAATTACCACAAGCGCAAGCGCGCGCATCATCGCCTCAAAGGGAATACGGCGACGCATAAAACGGATCTCGTTTCTTCCGATGGCAACCGAATACGCCGCAAGCATAATAACGCCTATCGTTGCTATCTTGACACCGCCCGCGGTCGATGCGGAAGCACCGCCGGAAAACATCATAAAGAGTCCGAAAAGCTTTGTTCCTTCATTCAGCGCGGCATTATCGACCGAGGCAAATCCCGCTGTACGCCACGTGACCGATTGGAAGAAAGAATTCAAGATCTTTGACCCGAAATCCATACCGCCTATCGTTTCGGGGTTATTCCATTCAAGCAGAGCCACAACTATTGCTCCGCCGATAACGTATATGGCAGTAAGCATCAGCACAAATTTAGTATAAACGCCGAATTTTCTTCCCTTTTTGTGCCCGATGAATTCATTCCAAACGGGAAAACCGATACCTCCGAGGAGGATCAAAAACATCAGAGTAATGCTCACAAGCGGGTCCTTTGCATAGGCTCCGACAGAATCCCCGTTACCGAGAATATCGAATCCCGCGTTGCAAAAGGCGGAAATCGAATGAAATACGCTGTAGCCGATGCCCCTTGGGAACCCAAATTCGGGAATAAAACGCAAAGCAAGCAATGCCGCTCCGGCGCCTTCTATGCACAACGTTCCAAGCAGAATTCGCTTGACGAGCACGTTTATTCCGCCGAAATCGGTGATACCGTATGAAGCCGCAACAAGAACGCGGTCACGCGGCGAAAGACTGCGGCGCACAATGATCGAAAGCAGGACTGCCATGGTCATAAATCCGAGTCCGCCGATCTGTATCAGAACGATGATGACCACCTTTCCGAAAAGGCTCCAATAAATGCCGCTTTCGACCACGACGAGCCCTGTGACACAGGTCGCGCTGACCGCCGTAAACAATGCCGTGAGCGGTGAAGTAAATTCACCCGCCGCACTTGATATCGGAAGCATCAAAAGCAGCGTTCCTATAGTAATTATCGCAAGAAAACCGAGAGCCATAACCGTCGATGTGCCGAGCGGCTTTCGGCTTTTTTGATTTTTCTTAAGCGTGGTTTCCATTATCCGTTTGCCTTGAGCCAATCAATACAACGAGTGATCTCGGCGGGACCGTCGGGCTCCTGTCCCTCGCTTTCAACGATCATATAAAGTCCGAGCTTCTTGGCTGTCGCAACAACCTCCGCAAGCGGTGCCGCACCAAGACCGAGCGACTTGCCCTTGCCCTCGGGTGTGCCGTCCTTGAGGTGGATGAGCGACATTCTGTTCGCATATTTTTCAAGGGTCTTAACAGGATCTTCGCCCGCTACGAACGCCCAATAGGTATCAATTTCGAAATTGATCTTTGTTTCAGCCGCAAGCACATCATGAGTGCGAACACCGAAACCGTTGACGATAAACTCGCGCGAGTGGTTGTGATATGCAAGCTCAATGCCCTCTGCCGCAAGTTTGGGCGCCATATAGTTGAGAAATTCAACAAAATCCTTGAGCTTTTCGGGAGTGGAAAGATCTGCGCCGGGGATCGTGTAATGCTTGTTGCCGATCTCCTTGTGAAAACGCAGGGTGTTTTCGTAATCGTTTGCAAGCTCTCCCCAGCCGCTGTGAGTACCGCAGATTCGAATGCCTGCCGCATCCATTGCGCGGTTGACCTCTTCTGCGCTTCTGCCGAAAAATCCCGCAAATTCTATCGATGCGTAGCCGATACGAGCGGCTGCCGCAACTGCTTCTTCAAAATTTTCCTTTGCAAGATCGCGAATGCTGTAAAGCTGAATACCGTAATCCATCATAAACCTCCATAAAGGTGATTTTTATTTATTATAGCACTATTATTCTCAAAAGTCAATGATTTTCGGCTTCATCATTGACAAAAGGTGCGCTTTGTGATAAAATTAAGGCAACAAATTGAAGGAGTTTTCAAAATGAAAAACAAACTCTCGGGACGCTTCTGGCTCGCGCTTGTCCTTTTCGGACTGATGGGACAGATCGCGTGGGTCGTTGAGAATATGTACCTCAACGTCTTTATCTATAAAATGTTCAACGCCTCTGCCGAGGATATTTCGCTGATGGTCGCCGCAAGCGCGATCGCGGCAACGCTTACCACCGTTTTCATCGGCGCGCTCTCCGACCGCATCGGTAAGAGAAAGGTCTTTATCTGCGGCGGTTACATTCTTTGGGGTCTCTCGATATTCGCCTTTGCGCTCTTGAAGCTCGATCTCATCGAGGCTCTCTTCCCCACAGCGGCAAGCGCGGCGGCACTCGGCGTAACACTGACCATCGCCCTTGACTGCCTGATGACCTTCTTCGGCTCGTCGGCTAACGATGCGGCGTATAACGCGTGGCTGACCGACTCGACCGACTCGACCAACCGCGGCTCTGCCGAGGGTATCAACTCGATGATGCCCCTTGTCGCTATCCTTGCCGTTTTTGGCGGATTTATGGCATTTGACCTTAATGAAGCACAAAGCTGGGTTATCATCTTTGCCATCATCGGTATCGCTACACTTCTGATTGGCATTCTCGGAATCTTCATCATCGAAGACAAATGCCCCGTGCCGTCCGAAACGGGGTACATAAAAAATGTATTTTACGGCTTTATGCCCTCGACAGTGAGGTCGAATCCCGCATTCTACTTCTACCTCGCGGCGTTCGTCATCTTCAATATCTCGATCCAGATCTTTATGCCCTACCTTATTATATATTACGAGGTCTCGCTCGGCATGGCGGATTACGTTCTCGTAATGGCACCCGCGATCATTCTTGCATCGGTCGCAACAGCTTTCTGGTGCAAGGTCTATGACAAAAAGGGCTTTGGATTCTCCTCTTCCTTCTCACTTGCGTGGCTCGCGGTCGGATATGTTATTCTCTTCATCTTCAAGCCCAAGCTCCCCGTTTTCATCGGCTCGCTCTTGATGATGTGTGGTTATCTTTCGGGAATGGCAGTCTTCGGCGCGAAGATCCGCGACCTCACCCCCGAGGATAAGGCAGGCAGACTGCAGGGCGTTCGTATCTTCTCACAGGTACTCCTCCCCGGCATAATCGGTCCCTTTATCGGTAAGACCGTCCTCGCGAATGCCGAAAAGATCGTAAACAACGACGGTACGGAATCCTTCGTACCGAATGAAAACATCTTCCTCGCCGCGCTTGTTCCGATCGCGATCCTTGCAATACTTCTCCTTATTGCATCCAAATACTTCAACAAGCCGCGCCTCTGCAAAAATCTGAAAACTCCATTTGAGGACGACAACTCAAGCGACTGGACCGAATACCCCCGCCCGCAGATGAAGCGCGATTCCTATATGTCGCTTTGCGGGGAGTGGGAGCTTTCGGTTATAAGCGGTGAGGAGATCGATCTCGGCAAGATCAAGGTTCCCTTCCCGCCAGAATCACGACTTTCGGGCATCGAGCGCGAAAAAAAGAACTACGAAGTCTACAAATACACCAAAAAATTCACCCTGCCCGAGGAAATGCGCGCCGGGCGCATCATTCTTCACTTCGGCGCGGTCGATCAGATCTTTATGCTCAAGATCGGTGAGCACAATCTCGATATTCTTGCGGGCGGCTATCTTCCCGTTGAATTTGACATTACCGAATATCTGACCGAGGGCGAGAATACGATTCAAGTCGACGTGATCGACGATCTCGACACCGACCTCGCATACGGCAAACAGCGCCGTGATCGCGGAGGTATGTGGTACACTCCCATAAGCGGAATCTGGCAGGCTGTGTGGCTCGAGGCTGTTCCCGAAAATTATATCAAGCATATCAAAATGATGCCCACGCTCAACTCGGTCAAGTTCAAGATCAAGGGTGGTGCGGATGAAAATTTAATCACCCTCAAGAACGGCAAGCAGTACAGCTTCCGGGGCGATGAATTTGAACTCAAAGTTGACGATCCCCATCTCTGGACTCCCGAAGACCCGTATCTCTACGAATTCACTCTTGAATCGGGCGAGGATAAGATCGAATCCTATTTCGCACTCCGCACAGTCGGCACGGCAAAGATCGGCGGCAAGTCCTTCATAACCCTCAACGAAAAGCCATACTTTTTCCACGGTCTGCTCGATCAGGGCTATTACAGCGACGGCATTTATACCCCCGCGACACCAGATGGATATAAGTATGATATACTGAAAATGAAGGAACTCGGCTTCAATATGCTCCGCAAGCATATCAAGATCGAGCCCGAGCTGTTCTATTACTACTGCGACAAATACGGTATGATCGTCTTTCAGGATATGGTCAACAGCGGCAAATACAGTTTCCTCATTGACACTGCTCTGCCGACTATCGGTCTAAAAAAAGGCATCACGCACCGCGCGAGCGATATTCGCCGCGCCAACTTTGAGGCAGAAAGCGCAATGACTGTCAAGCTCCTCTACAACCACCCCTCGGTCGTATATTACACCATCTTCAACGAGGGGTGGGGGCAGTTTGACGCCGATGAAAACTACCGCAGGCTCAAAGTTCTTGATCCCACCCGTATCTGGGACTCGACCTCGGGTTGGTTCGTCGAAAAGGAAAGCGACGTCACGAGCGATCACGTATATTTCAAGAAGCTCGATCTCAAAAACGCCCCCGACCGCCCGATGGTGCTCTCGGAGTTCGGCGGCTATTCCTGCAAGATCGAGGGGCATTCCTTCAACCTCGACAAGACCTACGGCTACAGCTTCTTTAAGGACACAGAGTCCTTCGGCAAGGCACTTAACGACCTATACATGAACGAGGTAATCCCGATGATCGAACGAGGCCTATGCGCCACAGTCTACACCCAGGTCAGCGACGTCGAGGACGAAACCAACGGTCTTGTCACCTACGACAGACAGGTTGTTAAGGTCAACAAAAACGATATGCTTGAAATTGCAAAGGCGATCGAGGACAAATTCTACTCTCAGTTTTAAGGAGTTACAATGAATAAAAAAGGACTTTGCTTCATATTTATTATATTTGTTTGCCTGACCCTTCTTTACGGTTGCGATATGAACGCCGGAAACAATAATGACGAGATAAGCAGTACAAATTCCGTAGATAATATCGATGAACAGAGCTTTGCGGTCGAGGACAGCGATACGCTGACTGACGAATTGATCGATTCTTTGGTTGATTATTTGCAAGGCTTACATTTGCAATATGAAATTCCCGACACATCACTTTCGATTAAAATTGATAAAATAAAAAAAGGTCATCAGCCGTTGCTCGTTGACTTTGATCCAACAGATTTCTATTTCGTTTGTGGATATTACAACGTGATCACGGAGGACGAACTGTTCAAATATCGTAACGCCGATGACTTTACTTGGGTAAGATTCGAAAACACGAATGAGATCAAAGAGATCCACGAGGATAAAAACATTGTTGTGGCTTTTCAGATCAACAAAGCATTATTTGTAAGGGATATAGCCTCCAAAAAAGCAATCATTCCGAGGGTCGAGCATTTTCAAATGTATGAGCCGATTTTTGAAGAAGGCGTCAACACCAACACTCACATTGTCTTTGAAGAAGAATTCATTTACTTAAATCCATCGAATGCGGAAAGAGTATATCACTCTACTTCGGTATTCTATCATCAAGTGGTAACGATCTCTTGCATCAATTATGATAATGAATACTATATATCGCATTTAATGTATGCTATACATGCCGACGGTGAAAAAAACGAAATAAATCTCCGCGTCGTATTCGATGAATATTATGATGCATTGATGAGCGTGATACAACCGACCAAATATTGCGTAACTCGTCCATGGGGTGGCAATAATTACTACGGTTTGATTACAATTGATGACTTTGTTAATATTATAAACTAAAGTATATGCAAACAGACAATATCCCCCGAGGCGTCGCCTCGGGGGATCATATTATTAAAGAAAACTTGCAACAAGAAGCCAGCTCTTGCGGTCGAGGTTGTTAAGATTTTCGATCTCGTAACGGTTATCGTTCGAGTCGCGGATGATAACGCGGTCGCCGTGATAGGTCTTCATATCGCTGTGACGGTTGCGGATGCGGAAGGATGCGGGGCCGTGGTCGGTCTCGACGGTCATCTTCAGCATTCCCGTCTTATCGTCACACTCCGTGATCTTCGTGATCTTCGGGATGCGGTAGTAATCGTAGAAGCAAGCCTTGATCGCCGCCGCGCTGTCGGGAGTGATGTCATCGAGCGATTTGATCATTGCGATCTCGTGCTCATCCTTATCGAGCAGCGAGATATAGTTGAACTTATCCGAGATCGGGAAAAGTCGGCGGAGCTCAACGTTCTCGTAAACCGTACCGTCGCCGAGAGTGAGCTGAACGTAGTAAACGTCGGTCATCTCGATCTTTGCGCTTTTATCAAGATATTTAAGTGCCATTGCTATTCCCTCCTCATTCGAAATTGTCAGCCTTCTTGGCTTCCTTGACCTTTTCGGACATTGACTGGATCTCAACAAGGCGGTAATACTTGCCCTTAAGCGCAAGCAGCTCCTCGGGAGAACCGAACTCGATGATCTCGCCCTTGTCTACAACAACGATCTTGTTCGCTTTCGAAAGGGTCGAAAGTCTGTGCGCGATCATAATGGTGGTTCTGCCCGCGATAAGTCTCTCGATAGCCTCCTGGATCAGGTGCTCGGTCTCGGAGTCGACCGAAGCGGTCGCCTCGTCGAATACAAGGATCGAGGGATTCTTGAGCATTGCACGCGCGATGGAAACTCTCTGACGCTCACCGCCCGAAAGACCTACGCCGCGCTCGCCGAGAACTGCATCGTAACCGTCGGGCTGACGTACTATGAACTCATGCGCGTTTGCGATGTCTGCCGCCTCGAGAACCTTCTCAACGGGGCAGTCGGGACAGCCGTATGCGATGTTGTTGAAAATGGTGTCGTGGAACATAAGCGGCTCCTGCTGAACGAAGCCGATCTGTCCGCGGAAGTGCGACATATCTATATCGCGGATATTGATGTCATCAACAAGGATCTCGCCGTCATAATGGTCGTAATAACGGAGCAGGAGGTTGATAAGCGTCGATTTACCCGAACCGGTGGTACCAACGATACCAACGATGTCGCCGGGTTCGATAACGAGGTTGATGTTCTTCAGCGTCTTCTTGGTACGGTCAAAGGAGAAGTTTACGTTCTTGAACTCGATCTTACCCTTGAACTCGGTCATATTCTTGCCTTCGCCGAAGTTGTGCTCGGGTTCTGCGTCAAGAATATCAAGAATTCTTTCTGCGGATGCAAGGAAGTGCTGGAAGGAGTCGTTGAGGTTTGCAAAGAAGTTTACGGGCTCATAGAACATCGATGCATAAGATATAAAGGAAACAAGAAGACCAACGGTCAGATTGCCTGTTCCTTGGATAACCATAGTACCGCCGAACGCCCAGATAACGACCGAACCGAGACCGATGAAGGTACCGACGATCGCGGGGAATGCATTAAGTATCTTTGCCGCGGATGTGTCGGTCTTATACCACTCCTCGTTCTTTTCCTTGAAGCGGGCAGTGGTGTTTTTTTCGTTTGTAAATGACTTTACGACACGAATACCGGGGATTGTATCGGTAAGTATAGAGGAAACGGCTGTCCATCTTCTCCAGATGCGGAGATAGAAGGGACGGATCTTCTTGCCGAAGATTCTGGAGCCGATAACTACAAGCGGAACGGGAGCAAGCGAGAGCAACGTCAGCTTCGGATTCAGCACGAGCATAACGACAACGATACCGATCATCTTGAAGAACTGAACGACAACTTCCTGCGTGATACGCAGCATAAAGGACTGGATCGTCGAGCTGTCGCCCGAGATACGGTTGATGACCGCACCCGTCGAGGTCTTGTCATAGAATCGCATCGGCAGGTATTGCGCCTTTTCGTAAACGTCGTTTCGCAGATTTGAAACTATTCTGTCGCCGACCAGTCGCAAGACATATCCGCGCGTACCGCTTATCAAGTGGCTTACGATCTGCAAAGAGATCAGTGCAATTACCACCTGCGTCAGCATTGCGGCATCTTTGTTTGGCAAAATCTCGTCTACCAAAGATCTTGTCAGCATGGGTGGAACAAGAGCCAATGCCGTGGAAGCGATCGAAAGGATGACCGAAACGATCAACTTCGGCCACTCGGGAACTATGTACTTTCCGAGCTTTCCGATAAGCTTTTTCTTGCTCGCGCAGTTAAGGCATTCCGCACCGGGGGAAGCAAGTGTACGTCCGCACTTGGGGCAGACGGAAAGCTGCTTCTCGTAGATCGCCTGCATACATTCGGTGGCTTCCTTGATATCCTCGCCCTTGACGACAGAGTTGATAAAGGTGGAAGCACCCTCGCAAAGCGTGTTTACGCTGAAGGTGTAGCGGAATATTTTTTCTTCAAGACCGTTTTTGAGCTCAAGGCAGAGCATTGCGTTTCCGTACATACGGCGGGTATGAGTCTTCTCGATATCCGCAATACGAATGGTTTTTCCTGCGTGATGAGTGTTGAACTCATGCGTGGTGACTTCAATGTCGCTTACAAGCAACACACTTCGGCAATAGTTCGAAAGGATCGAAATATCGCCAACGATTGCAAAGATCCAGGGATGCCCCGGAGTCTCCCTTCCCTTAAGTTCTGCAATTTCTTCTTCGGTCAGAAGGGAGTTGACAAGGAGTTTGTCCATCATAAATTTTACGGCGGAATGTGTGGCACTAACATTCTCAGCCGGCGGGAGGCCGCTTGCGCACGGAGATGATAAAATAAAATGTCTTGCGGGCGGCAGGTTGACAGAGAACGGTTTTTGAAGTTGCTTTATTTTACCACCCTTCGAGCCGTTTGTCAACCCATTTGCGAAATTTTTTGACAAAATTATTAACTTTTTTATTTTATGTATTTTTTATATTAAGGGATTCGATGGACAGTGGACAGTGGTTAGTGGACAGTGGTCAGATCAGAGTGGACAGTGGACAGTGGACAGTGAACAGAAAGATGCTGAAAAATCAGCGCATCGGTAAGTCATTTGTGTCAGGGGATAGGTAAGCCAGTAGGAATCGTAGGTAAGCCCTCGTCAAGGTGGAGATTGTAAAGTTTTCTCTTGAGAAAAGTTTACAATACTACCTTGACGAAGCAGCAA
>JAZSOQ010000129.1:0-9774 GCA_045537015.1 Eubacteriales bacterium | reverse complement strand
ATTTTGATATGGAAGAAGCACTGGCAATGCAAAAAGAAATTCCGGAATACCAGTATCAGGTTTCCAAATTATTGTCAGCTTCTCTGGAAAAATAAAGGAGAAACAACTTGATTACCAATAAAAAAATCAAGGAACTGGTTGCCCTAAATCAAAAATCAAAGGAGCGCAAAAATGCCTCAGGTTAAAACCAAGATCACAAGAGCAGTGCTTCTTGACGATCTTTATAAAAATCTCAAAATGGGAACCACTTCGACAACCGATATCCTCGGCAGAGTGAGAGATCCCGATCTCCGTGCCGAGATGACCAAGACCATCGATGGCTTTGAAGGTTTGGCTTCGCGCGTCTCGAAGCTGATGATCGAGGCGGGCATCACACCCAAGGAAGAGAATATGCTTACCAAAGCGGGTGCGAAAATTGGTATGGCAATGAATACTGCCACCGATTCAACAAGCGAACATCTTGCAGAGATGATGATCAAGGGACTTACAATGGGTGTCACCGAGCTTTACCGCGACATTGGCGAAGCCGAGGAAGTAGGTATCTCCGGCGAAGCACTTTCTCTTGCCAAGGATGCCCTTGCATTTGAGGAAAACGCTGTCGAAAAGTTCAAGACTTATCTGTAAAACAATATTCCTCGGACATTTCCCGTCCGAGGAATATAATATTATTTAGCATCTTTTGCAGCCTTATCGGCTTCCTTCTGTGCTTCCTTTTCGGCTTTTGATTCCTTTATGTCGCGCTCGATCTCCTTTTCGGTCTTGCGGAGTTCGGCAATCCTCGAAAGAGAAGCCTCGATCTTTTCTGCGTTGTCGCTTCCTCCGTTGAGTTTGGCATAAGTCAGCTTGCCGAGTGTGGCATATTCCTTCTCGAGCCTGTTTTTTACGTTTTCGAGCTTTATCTGCATTCCCGCGGCGTCGGTAAGCCTTACAGCCTCGGAAGAAAGCTTATCGAAAAATCTTCCCGCACCGTCGCAGAATTCATTCCAAGAGTTTGACATAGTTTAATCCCCCGTAAAATTACATTATTAATATTATAACCTATTTTTCCTCTGTTGTAAATACTTTTGGTCAAAAAAGGAGTAAAAATGAATATCGGAAAGAAGGAATATTCAAAATTTGCCGATGCCCACGCACCGAAATCGCATCTTATGGCGGATACTGCGCGCGCATTTTTCATCGGCGGACTTATCTGCGCCGTCGCGCAGGGACTCACAACACTTTGGAAGAGCCTTGGAATGGTAAAGGAAGACGCGAGCCTTCTGACCTCAGTGATCCTCGTCGGAGCCGCAGCCTTTCTCACCGCGATCGGTATTTTCGACAATATCGCAAAGGTCGCAGGCGCGGGTACGCTTGTGCCGATCACGGGTTTTGCCAATTCTGTCGTATCAGCAGCGATAGATTCCAAAAATGAGGGCTTCGTTCTCGGTCTCGGGTCGGGAATATTTACCGTCGCGGGTCCCGTGCTTCTATACGGCACCGCCGCCGGAACTCTTTACGGCGTTATTTATTGGATCTGCTCACTCTTTTGAAAAAATACTTGACAATCTCCCTAAAATGTTGTAATATTATTATATATTACAATATTAAAGGGGGATCTCTTTTATGGAAAATAAAATCAGAATAGGCGTTGTCGGAACGGGCAGAGGAAAGACCTTTATGAAGCCCGCGTCTTGCACGGGACTCAAGCTTGCGGCTGTTTGCGACCGCAGACCCGAAAAGCTCGAGGTCATCAAATCTCAGTATGATACCGACGGCACTCTTATGACCTTTACGGATTACGACGAGATGCTCAAGTCGGATATCGATGCTGTCGTTCTTGCAAACTATTTCAACGAACACGCGGAGTTTGCCATCAAGGCTCTGCGCGCGGGTAAGCACGTTCTTTCCGAGTGTACCGCTATGTCCACGCTCGCCGAGGGCGTTGCCCTTTGTCGTGCAGTAGAAGAGACCGGTAAGATCTATATGATCGCGGAGAACTATCCTTTCACCAAGCAGCGTCTTGAGATCAAGCGCCTTTACGAATCGGGCGAGCTCGGCGAAATGCTTTACGGCGAGGCTGAATACTGCCACCCGATGTCGAACTCCACAACATACAAATACGCCCCCGGTGAATATCATTGGCGCAATCAGATTCCTTCAACATATTACTGCACTCACGCTATCGCGCAGATGATGTACATAACCGGCACTATGCCCGTTCGCGTCAACGGCTTCGTTCCTCAGATCAAGGATCAGAGCTACCGCGAATATGAATTCCGTCAGCAGGATTCGGGCGGAGTCATCGTTTGCCAGATGGATAACGGCGCGGTCGTCCGCACACTCCAGGGCGCGTTCAGAACTCATTCGGGAATCGCACGTCTTTACGGCACTCACGGTTCTGCCGAAGTTGAGAGATCGACGGGCAACGTAGTTGTTTACCACTCCGACGTAAGCCGTATGGGTCAGCCCGCATACCGCTCTTATGCCCCCGATTGGCCCGATTTCGGCGAGCTCGCATCTGCGGCAGGCCACGGCGGCGGAGATTTCTGGGTTCAGTATTACTTCGGCGAGGCTATCCGCAAGAACGAGCAGCCTTATCTCAACGTGTACCGCGCTTGCGCGATGTCCTCTGTCGGAATCCTTGCTTGGAAGTCGGTCCTTTCGGGCGGTCAGCCCTTCGACGTTCCTAAGTGGGATGACGAGGAAGACCGCAAGAAGTATGAAAACGATACCTGGACTCCTTTCCTCAAGGAAGGTGATGATCCCGCAGACCATCCGCCCCGCGCAGTAGCGTGGAAGCCCCTTCCCGAAGCGCTCGAGAAAGCAAAAGCCGCTTGGGAAGAGAACGATTACCTCGGCCTCGGCTGGTCGAAGAAGGATATTGATATGTCCTTTGACAAGGTAAAAATGAATTAAGATAAATAAGGAGCTGATGATATGGTGAATATGTCGTATATCCCGATGATACTGAAATATACCTCGCCCGAAGCGGTGCCTGTTTCATTCAAACTCGGCAGACGCAGGATATGCGGTATTCCCGAGGAATTTTCGCCCAAGGTCAGTCGTGAATTCGTCGATTCGAATATCCAAAAGATCACGATTGAGGGCAAAAACAGATCGGGGCTGACGATTCGCGCCGATTACACCGAATACCGCGATTTCCCCGTGACCGAGTGGAGAGTAACTCTTACCAACAACGGCAAAAAGGATACTCCCATAATCTCCGAGCTTCGAATCGGCGGCGAGATCGCCTGCGGAAAGAGCACGCTCAAATACGGAAACGGCGACACCTGCAAGCGCGACGGTTACAGCTTTTTTGAGAAAGAGATCGACGAAAAGATCTCGCTCGCTCCTTTTTCGGGCACGTCCTGTCAGGGTGCGTTCCCCTATATGACAATGCGCGGCGAGGGTGTCGAGCTTCGCGCAGCTATCGGATTTCCGTCCAAGTGGATCGCCGAGATTGCACCCACGGAGAAGGGCATATCCTTCCTCTGCGGCCAGGACAGATGCCACACAAGACTTTCTTCGGGCGAATCCTTCACATCGCCTCGCCTCACCCTTATGGCTTACGGCGCGGGCAGCGAGTACCGAGGAATCAATATCTGGAGAAGATTCTATTTTGCTCACATCCTGCCCAAAGACAACGGCGCGCCGATGCCGCCGAAGCTTTGCCTGCATAACTTCCGCGCCGAGGGCAAACCCGAATTCACCGGCGCGACAGAGGAAAATCAGATCGGAGCTATGAAGGAGTATCTCCGCAAAGGTCTGAAGCCGGATGTCTGGTGGATCGACGCGGGCTGGTATCCCTGCGACTATAATTGGCCTCGCATCGGAACATGGAAGGTCGACGAAGCAAGATTCCCGCGCGGACTTGCCCCGATAGGTGAGGCTTGCAAGGAAAATGACATCGACTTCCTTCTTTGGTTCGAGCCCGAGCGAGTCCGCAAGGGTGAGGAGATCGACCGTGAGCATCCCGAATGGCTTCTTTCCGTTGGCGAGAGTGATAACAAGCTCTTCGACCTCGGCAATCCCGAGGCAAGAGCGTGGATCACGGACCGCGTGGATTCAATAATCAAAGCTTCGGGCGTAAAGATCTACCGCCAGGATTTCAATTTCGATCCGCTTCCGATATGGAAGGAAAATGAGGCACCCGACCGCATCGGTTTCCTTGAAAACCGCCACGCAATGGGCTACCTCGCATATTGGGACGAGCTCGTTCTGCGCAATCCCGGACTCATCATCGACTCCTGCGCCTCGGGCGGACGTCGCAACGACCTCGAAACAATGCGCCGTGCTATCACGCTTCACTATACCGATGTCGGCTACGGCGACCACCCCATCAAGCAAAAGCAGCACCGCGAGATGTTCGAGTGGATCCCATATTTCCGCGCGCACAATATGAACTGGTTCGACCCCGAAACAGGCAAGTACGACGGCAAGGAGCGCGAGCCCGATCTATTTGCTTATTATAATGCATTTGCCCCGTCTATGACGGATATGGTTCGCTATGACGTCGATGAGGAAAAAGCCCGTTATGTACGCAACATACACCGGCGTTGGAGAACGCTTGCCAAGATTATGGTTGAAGGAGATTATTATCCGATAACCGAATGTCGCGGCTCGACCGAGGATTGGTATGCAGCACAGTTCGACAATCCCAAAACCCGTTGCGGCTTTGTGATCCTCGTACGCAATGCGGACGCAGAGGAAGATTATTTCCTTCTTAAGCTCCCATATATATCGGAACTTTGCACCTCATTAAACTTTGTGTCAGATACGTGGGTCAAGGAATATAGCACTGACGAGCTTAGCCGTGGTATCGAGGTCAAACTTGAAAGACACGAAGCGAAGGTGATTGCTTATACATACAATCCATAAATAAAAAGATGGCTCGATTTGAGCCATCTTTTTTACATACAATATCCAATTATACTGATATACTGCAACACACTTCCAATCAGTACGAACACGTGGAACACCGAGTGCATATATCTGCATTTCTTCCCAAGCCCGTAAATTACTGCGCCGATGGTATAGGCGATTCCGCCCGCAAGCATGAATCCGAATCCCGTCGCGCCCATTCCCGCAATAGCGGCGGAGAAGTCGATCGCGATGCACCAGCCCATACCGATGTAGAATACCATTGATACCTTGCTGAATTTTTCCATATCCACGGCGGTCAGGATCACGGCGGGAACGAGAAGCATCCATACAAGCACGAATACGACCCAAGCCGTTTTCTGATCGGCATTGTAAACGCCTATCAGCGCGGCGGGGGTATAAGTTCCCGCGATTAGAAGATAGATCGTGCAATGGTCGAGTACCTGCATCACTCGCTTGCCGACGTTCGGCGCGAGCGAGTGATAGACACAGGATACACTGTATAGAAGTATCAGCGCCGCGCCGTATATCACGCAGGATAAGATTTCGCGTGCGCCCTCTGCCTTCATCAGGGTCGTGATCAGTACGAATATTCCAAACAAAGCGCCGAGCCCGTGGGTGATCGAATTGCAAAGCTCTTCGCCGAGTGTGTATTTGGGGAGTAGTTTTTTTACTTCTGCGTTGCTCATGATTTACCTCGTGTGTTTTGCTGACAATATTATATTCCAAAAGCCCGGTAGAAGCAACCTACCCCTCAAAAATCAAGGTAGAATCAAAAAATACCCCACTCTACTCACAGTAGAGTGGGGTAAACTCGTGGTGTATCTTGCACTTAAATGGCTGAAATGAGTATTTAAGCGAATGATTTAGCAAATTTCAATAAGTTCCTTGGGCGAATGTGTGAAATTGAGAATTCCGTCGTCAAGGATGGCTACCATATCTTCGATACGGCATCCGTACTTGCCCTCGAGGTAGATTCCGGGCTCGAATGTGACGATGTGACCGGGGGTGAGCTTGCGGTCAGCGGGCATAACTCTCTGCGAAAGTCCGGGAGCTTCGTGGATATACATACCGACACCGTGGCCGAGCGAATGGCCGAATGTTCCCGCATAACCCGCGTTGTCAATAATGTCGCGCGCGATCTTGTCCATCTCGCGGCAGAGCGCACCGGGCTTGGCTGCTGCAAGGGCTGCAAGCTGTGCCACAAGAACGGTGTTGTAAAGGCGCTTCATCTCAGCATCAGCCTTGCCGATGACGATGGTACGGGTCATATCCGAGCAGTAGCCGTCGATCTTTGCTCCGTAGTCCATTGTGAGGAAGCCCTTCTCAAGCTGAACGTTTCTCGGCTCGCCGTGGGGCAGAGAGGAAGCCTTGCCCGATACCGCAATGGTATCAAAAGCGGTGGACTCGGCACCGTGCGCGCGCATAAAGAATTCAAGCTCAAGAGCTACGTCGATCTCTGTCATATCGGGACGGATGAATTCCACGATGTGAGCGAATGCCGCGTCTGCGATGTCCTGTGCCTTTGCGGTGGATGCGATCTCCTCGGCATCCTTGAACTCGCGAAGACCGTCGATGATGGCAGAAGCACCGCCCTTTACTTCGCAACCCTCAAGAGCCGCCTTGAATGCCTCGTAACCCGAAAGGGAGATCTTTGCCTCTTCAACAGCAGCAACCTTGCCGCCGCAATCCTTGACGATCTCCGCGACAACTGCAGACTGACGCTTGTCGGGTGTGATGATCTCAAATATACCCGCAGCCTTCGAAGCCTTTGCCGCCTCGATGTAGCGGAAGTCGGTGATAAGAACGGCGCGGCTCGCGGTCACGAGAACGAGACCGTCCTGAAAATTGAAGCCCGTGATGTATCTCTGGTTTACCTCGGACGTGATGATAACGGCGTCAAAGCCTTTTTCCGCCATAGCGGCGCGAAGTTTCTGAAGTTTAGACATTTTCTTTTTCCTTCCGTATATAAGTTAAATTAAATTTTTCAACGAGTTCTTCATCGCAAGGGCATCCTCCGCCTGCTTTCCCGCAGATTCGCAGATGATACGCGGCGAAAGTCCGTCTTTTGCAATAACTTCGGCAAGCGGCGCGAAATCGGGACCGTAAACGCTGTCCTCAAAGGTCAGATGACGCTTCTCTCCGGCAGATGTGTATTCGATCTTCGAAAAATGGCAGTGCAGATCCTTTGCATAGGAATTGCCAAGTGCCTCTCCGATTGAGAAAAATACGCGGCGGTAAGCATCCGCATCGGGAAATTGCCCTCCGACTGCTCTTGCGTTAAGATGACCGAAATCGACAACGGGGCAGAGGATGGGATCGATCTTGCAAAGCGCGATGACCTCCTCAAGCGTGCCGAGCTGATTGATCTTGCCCATGGTTTCAAGACCGAGCTTGATCGGCTGATCTCCAATCTCTTCAAGCGTCTTGTAAAGTGTATCTGCGGCAAGCCCGAGTGCTTCCTCGCGCGAGATCTTCGCCGCACTTCCCGTGTGGATGACGATTATATCCGCGCCGAGCAGGGCAGCAGCGTGGAGCGAATCCTTGATATACGTGATGCTTTTGAGCCTCTTTTCGGGATCAATGCCCGAAAGAGAAATGAAGTAGGGCGTGTGGAGCGACATCGCAATGCCGTGCTCTTTGGCTTTGTTGCCGATAGCAGTCAGCGTTGCATCCGAAACGCGCAGACCGTTGCCCGCCTGAAATTCATAGGCGTCAAGCCCGATCTCCTTTAGCCACGCAAGAGCCTCGACGGTTGCCTTTCTGCCCGAGGCGTAAAAGGAATCGCAGTTGCCCGCGGGTCCGAATTTTGCAGTTATCATTTTATGTCCTCCTTGTGGAGCTTGCGGTAACGTCGCAGTATCGGCTTTTCCATCAACCGTTTGAAGCGGAAAAAGAGCGTCAGCTTATCCTTGATCGGTGGGACGAGCAAGGCAATCTCAATTCCGAGATTACGTGCCGAAAGCACATCTGTGAATATCTGATCGCCGAGAAACGCGCTGCTTTCGGCAGTAGCACCGACACTTTTCATGATCTCGCCAAGCCGTTTCTTGCCCGGCTTCTTGCAATCGGCGTAAGCTGCAAGCCCGAGCGTGCGGTTGAATAGCTCAATGCGATCACCGTGGTTGTTGGACACAAGAACGACTGTTATCCCTGCCTCCTTCAGCGAATCAAGCCACGCGCGGATACGCTCGTCGGGCTCGGGGACTTCGTAGGGTGCCAGAGTATTGTCCACGTCGCTGAAAAGGAATTTCACACCGAGCGAGGTGAGATGTTCGGGCGTTATATCGTCGAATTTATCAAAAATTCTGTAAGGCAATAGTTTTGAGAGCATTTTTGTCCTCATTAAAGTAATATTTATTATATTTTATCATAAAAATGGACTTTTAGCAAGAGAAAAGAAGATTTTTTTGAAAATGTGATGACATTTTATCGTTAATATGATATAATTAAGTTAATAAGCGCTTGAAGGAGAACTGTGATGCAGTATCTTAAATCATTTACTTTGCCGACCGACGCGGATGAACTTGAGTATTTGTTCGGTGCAAGTTCGATGGGCAAGCTCACAAAACTCGATATGCAGTGCTATGCCTCGAATCAGTATCCTTTCGGCATCTTTCCCCATAAAAAGCTCTCGAAAATCGAGTTTGAACCGATAACGATCTTTTATGGCGGCAACGGCTCGGGCAAATCGACAGTGCTCAACGTGATCGCGGAGAAGCTGAAACTCGAACGTACTGCGCCGTTTAATAATTCGCCGATAATTGACGATTATCTTAATTTTTGTGATTACAGATTAAGCTATGGAACTCCGTATCTCCCCGACGGAAGCGCGATAATCACGAGCGACGGCGTTTTTGATTATCTCCTCGACATCCGTGCGATAAACGAGGGCATCGACCGCCGCCGTGAGAGCATTCTTGAGGAATACGAAAGCCTTCGCGGCGAACTCACCCACAGCGGTTGGCAGATGAAGAGCCTTGAGAATTATGAGGAGCTGCGCAAGAGAAACGAGATCAGAAAAGGCACAAAATCGCAGTATGCCGCCCGTCGCCTCGGAAATACCGAATATAGGATGCATTCAAACGGCGAAAGTGCTTTTGCATATTTCACAAATAAGATTGGCTCAAACGCCCTCTATCTCCTCGACGAGCCGGAAAACAGCCTTTCCGCAAAATTGCAAAAGGAGCTTGCGCAGTTTCTTGAGGATGCCGCGAGATTTTACGGCTGTCAGCTCGTTATTTCAACTCATTCCCCCTTCCTGCTTTCATTGCGCGGCGCAAAGATTTATGACCTCGACGGCGACCCCGCGGGAGTAAAGCATTGGAGCGAGCTTGAGAATATCCGCGCTTATTACGATCTTTTCGAGAGCAGAAGGCGCGAATTTGAGTAAAAACAAAAATATTTTCAAAAATCTTCGGTTTTTTTCGATTTACCTATTGACAAATGCTTCAATTTGTGGTATTATATTAGGGCGGTTTTGAAAGAGACCGAAATACGCGGGTGTAGTTCAATGGTAGAATTCCAGCCTTCCAAGCTGGTCGCGTGGGTTCGATTCCCATCACCCGCTCCATAGGGACAGAATGAATGTCTTCGGACATTCGTTCGTACCCCGATATGATGCGCCTTTAGCTCAGCCGGATAGAGCAACTGCCTTCTAAGCAGTAGGCCGGGGGTTCGAGTCCCTCAAGGCGCGCCATATATGGTGGGTGTAGCTCAGTTGGTTAGAGCGTCAGGTTGTGGCCCTGAAGGCCGTGGGTTCGAATCCCATCATTCACCCCATAAAGAAACAGCGGAACCGCTTGCGGTTCCGCTCAGACTGTAGACAAAAGAGATGTCGTATTGACTAGACACCTGCTTTATGGTATAATAAAACCATAAGGCAGGTGTTTTATGATGTATAGAAAAAAGGAC
>JAZSOQ010000137.1:0-17381 GCA_045537015.1 Eubacteriales bacterium | reverse complement strand
AGCTCTCGCTTCGGTGCTTCAAAACGGTGAAGCTCTGCTTCTCCGTTTTGGACAGAGTCAATACTTCCCGAATGTAGGGAAGTATTGTGCTCTGTCACCTTGCGCTCGAAGGGCGCATCTCCCATTTGTTACGGTGTAATTCGCCCTTGATTTTGTTCGGGTGCGCGGGATTTCGCATATCGCTGACTGCCCACCCCAACCCCTCCCGCAAGCGGGAGGGGCGAAATGGAGCGATTACGATATATGGCGTTCTGATTTTTCGGGTAAAGGGAAAACGGTATTGATATGTGATAATTTCGCCGTTATCAGTAGTAACTTGTTTTTAATACTTGACACATCAAAAAGCACAGTAAAGTAAGTAGTTACATTACGAGCGATAAATATTATATTACGCAATAGCTAAAGAACGCTTTCCCTGCGGGTCGTAAGACCCGACTGTTCGCCGCAAGGCGAACTATGTCATCCTGAGCGGAGCGCAGCGGAGTCGAAGGATCTCGCGCAGCGGGTCAACTGAAAAATCTGCAATGAATTCGATCAATATAAACCAACGAGAATACTGCGGATCATAAACAATTTATCTTCACCCATAACAAGAAAGGAGCGCAGAATGAAAACCTTATCCACGCTTTCAAGAATCGCAACGATTGCGTTATCGGTGATTCTGGTGTTGATAAACCTCGCCCTGCCGCTGATGATAACTCTCACAACAAATGACCGCTCTTCGTCGGTGGGATTTTTCATCGAAAATTTTATCTCGTTTTTGCCCCTCGTGCCGTTTTTGCTCCTTCCGCTTTTTCCGATGGCGGCACTGAAAAGCTATGCATCCTTCAAGCTCGGCAATCTTCCCGCCGCGAAACTGAAAAAGCATATCATTATACTTTCTACCGCCGAGATCATATCATTCGCCTTGACAATTATTATAATAATTACAATTAACTCAAATAACGCTATATCATTATAAATTGCTTTTCGCCAATGTGATAATTTCCGAAATTTATTAAATAATATTCGCTTCTGTTATTTCTGCAGTGCAGACGGCGATCTCCTCATTCACCGCTCCTCGCGGTCCCCTTTCCCCGCTGGGGAACGCTTAAGAGTGCCTGCAAACTCCTCCGATATTCAGCGAACATCGAATATTGCTATAATTTTGTTTAGGTAGATTGGAATATTTTATTCAAATTATTCTGCGCTCGTGATGGAGTTTTTGCAAACTATTTCAATAAAATATTCCTTCTTGATATGCAAAATTATACCGATATATCATCTTCGCTGAATAGTTAGCGATTAGCGCCTTACCACCTTGCGTTCCCCAGCGGGGAAAGGGGACCGCGAGGAGCGGTGAATGAGGAGAGCACCGTCTGTACTATATATCGGACAAGGTGCAGATGTTTACCTTGAATAGTTTATCACTGTATTTCAAACAGAACGGAGCCTCGCAATGAAAAAATACTACATCAACATCCGAAACAGTAAAAATGGGAAGATATTTGATTCGCTGGAGCTTGTGGCGGTGGCACTTATGATTGTATTCTTCTTTGTTCTCCTTCTGATTGGTCCTTGGTATCTCGGGATTGTCTGCGCATTTTTGGTTGGTATACTTTCTTATCTTATGGTTCCTTACACTGTATACGCATTGTTAAACTGCATCTATGTTGACGAGGAAAAAGGCGAGATACTGCTCAAACGCTTTCGCCGAAAGGATCAGGTAATAAAAATTTCTTCTATTACTTCGATTGAAACCGCCAAGAATGATGATGAATCTCTCGGCGGAATAAACGGACGCGGCGGCGCAAATGTCTATGCTGTCAAAAATGCTGACGGGTATGTTATGTTTTATTTCGTCAGCGATAAAGTTCTTCTCGACCTGTTTGAAAGCTACAATATCCCGATAATCAAAATTGGTTTTGAATATATATAAATCGCTTTTCGCTTGCGAAAAGCTACCATAACTTTTCACTTTCCACTTTTCACTTTACACTTGAATTCAAACTCCCCGAAAGGAATAAAATAAAATGAGCTCTATGTTCCCCCAAGACTTCACCCTGCGCGATAACGTTCTTCGCATCAACTGCCTTTCGCACGTTGGCGTTGCAAAGTCGGATGGATTTATCTTCGCGCTCAACGGTCACTATATCCTCCACGACGGCGGTATGACCAAGACCTCGTTCGCGCTTGAAGCTCTGCTTAAGCTCCGCGAGGCGGAAGGCGTGGATGTCCTGCACTTTGACTGGTTCATCTCGCATTACCATATCGACCACGTCTGCGGTCCGATCGAGAACGTCATCTGCGATCCCAGATTCGCGATCGATACCGTAATGCTCCCGCCTCATAACGCGCTCCCCGAGGATATGCCCCACGGCGATTCCAAATACAGCCCCCGCATCGAGGCGGCGCTCCGTGAATGCCATCCGAACGTAAAGCGCATCGAGGTGCACTATCATTCGGAGGATCCCTCGACCATCCTTTACAATTTCGGCGGTGCGGAGATCGAGATCCTGCCCCCCGATACCGACTGGGCGCGTGACCGCGAGCTTCACGAGCTTATTGCGAATGCTTATTTTGATACCGATGACATATACGACCCCAAGGTTCCGACATCGGTCGGCAACGCGGCTTCGATCTGGTTCGTCATCCGCCACGGAGGCAGAAAGCTCCTCTTCACGGGTGACAGCATGAAGCGCACTCGCTCGATCACAGAGGAGAGCGTTGACAGAATGTGGGCGATCTATAAAGACGTCATCGGCCGCCCCGACGTCGCAAAATGGCCGCACCACGGTCAGGCGCGCGACAACGCCGATCTCGTTATGCACGAAATGGACCCCGATTACATACTCACCACGGCTAAATTCGAGGGCGCAAGCGTGCGCTACGCGAGCGCTTTCCCCGGCCACAAGGTCAGATTCTTCAACTGCGCGGAAAGCGACGTTATCATCGAGGTCACGGGTGACGGCGCGCTCGAAGTCACGGGCGGACTCGAGGGCACAAACCCCGGCGAATATTACGTAATGACAAGCGGAAAGATCAAATAAAATGGAAAAGAAACTTATTCTCCCCGAGGTGCTTGCACCTGCGGGCAATTTCGAAAAGCTCCGCGCGGCGGTTCGCTTCGGCGCGGACGCGGTGTATCTTGCGGGACGCCGCTTCGGAATGCGTCAGGCTTCCGAGAATTTCTCGCTCGAAGAGCTCGCCGAGGCAGCGGAGTATCTGCACTCGCGCGGCAAAAAGATGTATCTGACGGTAAATATCCTCCCGCACGGACCCGAATATCCCGCGCTGCGCGAGTTCATCCGCGAGTGCGCGAAGATCGACATCGACGGCTACATCGTCGCCGACCTCGGCGTTATCGCGATGATCAAGGAGATCAACCCGCGCGCCGCGATCCATATCTCGACCCAGGCGAGCATCGTAAGCCCCGAGGCGGCACTTCAGTATATCAAGCTCGGCGCGACCCGACTTGTGCTCGCGCGCGAGTTGTCGCTGAAGGAAGTCCGCGCCATCCGCGACCGTATCCCCGACGAGATCGAGCTTGAGGCGTTCGTTCACGGCTCGATGTGCGTTTCCTACAGCGGAAGATGTATGCTTTCCGATTTTATGGTCAACCGCAGCGCAAACCATGGCGCGTGCGCGCAGCCCTGCCGCTGGAATTACAAGATCGTCGAGGAAAAACGCCCCGACGAGGCAATGCCCATCGTTGAGACCGAGGAAGGCACATTCATTATGTCCTCGAAGGATATGTGTATGATCAATCACGTCGGCGAGCTCGTGGACGCGGGCATTTCGTCCTTCAAGCTCGAGGGACGAGTCAGATCGGCGTATTATGCCGCAGTTGTGACCAACGCATACCGCATCGCACTCGACGGACTCCGTGATTTTGTCGAAGCGGGCGGAAATATGCTCGATTACGTCCCCGATCCCGCGCTCTACGCCGAGGTCGACAGCGTTTCGCACCGCGAGTACGCAACGGGATTCTATTTCGATTCCCCCCGCGAGGATTCCAAACTCGTCACCCAGCCCGGTTATATGAGAGAAAAAGCGTACCTCGCCGTCGCCGAGGATTTCGACGAGCCGATGCCCGAAAATCTGAGGGGAATTGAAATCAACGAAAACGGAAAGCTCTACCGCTTCCGTCAGCGCAATAAATTGGTTCAGAATATGACCGCCGAGCTCCTCACCCCCGGCAAAGTCGGCGTGCCCTTCACGGTTGCAGAGCTTTACGACGGAGAGGGAACCGCGGTTGAATCAGCTCCCCACCCCTCGCGCATTTTCTATACGAGAGTGCCGTTTGAGGTGAAGGAAGGCGATATACTCAGAGCGGAGTAGTCACGCTTCGCGTGAATGATGGTCCGCCTTCGGCGGAATGATGATCGCCTTCGGCGAATGATAATTTTCGCTGCGCGAAAAATGAAGGTGAATTTCCTCGCTTTGCTCGGAAATTTTCGATTATTATAATTGAGAAATTACTCTTAAAAAATGTTAAGAGTAATAACTTTCGGGTTTAAGAGTAATTTCTATGCGATTTATCAGTAATAACTATTGACTTTTGCGTTTTTGTGTACTATAATAATATAAAAACTTCGGAGGTGGTAGAATGAAATTCAACGCCGAAAAATCGAATATGATAAATATGTATATCCTTGAGAAGATAGAGCGGGGATCGGAGTCGCTTTCCGCAAGCGTCGCCGAAGCCTTCGGCATAAGCACAAATACGGTGCACTCATATCTTCGCAAGCTGCAGGAGCAGAATATTATTGTTAAGGCAAAACGTGGAGAGTATAAGCTTGTTACTAACACTTTTGAGTATCAATTAAACAGAAGTATGGGGCATCTTGATTCCGAAACCTATGCTTTTGATAATTGCTTTGAGCAACATATCAAAGACCTTCCCGATAACGTATACCGTATCTGGGAGTACGCTTTCAGCGAAATGATCAACAACGTTGTGGATCATTCGGCTGCGGAAAATCTGGCAATAAGAGTCGAGCAGAGTTACCTTTCCACAAGTGTGTTTATTATTGACAACGGCGTGGGAATATTCAATAAGATTCGCGATCATTTTTCGCTTCCGGGCATTGACGAGGCGATCTGCGAGCTTTTCAAGGGAAAGCTGACGACCGATTCGAGCAATCACTCGGGAGAGGGTATCTTTTTCTCCTCCAAGATGATGGACCATTTCTTCATTTACTCGAGCAGAAGAATATTCACAACGACAAAATACAACAACGACGAGGTGTTTGATATTGATCTCGACGAAACCATTGGAGGTACAGCAGTTTTTTTGTCGCTTTCGAATTTCAGCCAAAGGCAAGCTACAGACGTTTTTGATCAGTACGCGAGCGTTGACGGCGGATTTACGAAAACGCGCATACCGCTGAAGAATATTTTTGACACCGCGCCTATTTCGCGTTCGCAGGCAAAGCGCGTGTGCAACCGACTTGATAGTTTTCTTGAGGTCGAGATAGATTTCGACGGACTTGATTGGATGGGTCAGGGCTTTGCGCATCAGATGTTCGTCGTTTACAGAAATGCGCACCCCGACATCAAGCTGATTCCGACCAATATGAGCGAAAACGTGCAGAAAATGTATAATCACGTGATTTCTTAAGGAGATAAAAATGTACGAATTCATCCAAATCATCACCGCCGTGATCTACGGCATTGTCGAGGGCATCACCGAATGGCTACCGGTCAGCTCGACGGGGCATCTGATCCTGCTTGACGAATTTCTCTCCTTCTCGCTCGCGCCAAATGAGGTGTTTACGGCGGAGTTTTGCGAGATGTTCGACGTTGTTATACAGCTCGGCGCGATCCTTGCTGTCGTTGTGACTTATTTTTCACGCCTTTGGCCGCTCGATCCGAAGAAGGGAAAGGGCGAGAACATAAGGATCTGGAAGCTTTGGGGCAAGGTACTTATCGCTTCCGTGCCCGCGGCGCTTGCGGGGATCGTTTTTGACAAGATCCTTGAGAAGATCTCCGGCAAGGACATCGACGGCTGGCTTTACAACGCGCCCGTTGTCGTTGCCGCGCTGATAATTTACGGCGTTTTCTTCATCCTCATCGAAAAATTCAACAAGAAAAAGGCTGTCGTCGAGTCGGTGGACGACATCACGATCGGGCAGTCCTTTGCGATCGGCGTCTTTCAGATGCTTGCCATCATCCCCGGTACGTCGCGCTCGGGCTCGACCATTCTCGGCTCGATGCTGATCGGACTTTCACGCACCGCGGCGGCTGAATTTTCCTTCTTTATGGCGATTCCCGCAATGGCGGGCGCAAGCCTGATAAAGGCGCTCGGATTCTTTTCCTATATCGGCGAGATGAACATTGATGTCCCCGTGCTCGCGTGGGTGATCCTTGCGGTCGGAGCAGCAGTTGCCTTTATTGTTTCGATGGTTTCGATAAAGTTCCTCACCGATTTCGTCAAGAAGCACAGCTTCATTCCATTCGGCGTCTACCGGATCATCCTCGGCGCGGCGCTGATCGTGTGGTTTTTGGTTAAATGAATGATAAATTAAAGATCCCCTATCCCGTGATCGTGGAGGGGAAATATGACAAATTGCGCCTTTCGTCGGTCATCGAGGCGCAGATAATAGCGACCGACGGCTTCGGGATCTTCAAAAATCACGAGCGCGCCGCACTTTTGCGAGCTTTGGCGAGAAAAACGCCGCTGATCGTGCTGACCGACCCCGACGGCGCGGGCAGACTCATCCGCTCGCACATTTCGGGGATCTTGCCCAAGGACAAGATAATTTGCCTCCACATCCCGAAGATCGAGGGCAAGGAAAAGCGCAAAAAAGAGGCGTCCGCGGAGGGCTACCTCGGCGTCGAGGGGGTCGAGCGGGAGCTGATATATAACCTCTTTTTGCCCTATACGAATCCCGATATGACGAAGAATATCGAGGAAAATCCGCTCTCTCCCGCCATCCTCTGCCGCGACGGACTCACCGGTGCACCCGATAGCCAAACCAAGCGCGACGCCGTCGGCGCGGCGTTCGGGCTCCCGAGCGGAATGAACGCCAAAGCCTTCCTCGCGGCGATTAAGTGCGTTGCAACGTATGATGAATATCTGAACGCATTAACAAAGACCAAAAGTTTTTGAAGATCCTTAAGGAACTTTTTTCAAAAAGTTCCTTAAGCAGAGCTCGAGACAGCGTCTCGAACTAATGCAAAAGCTTCAGCTTTTGCTACCGTGCTTCAAAAAGACGAAGCTTGCTTCGGCTTTTTGGACAGAGTCAATACTTCCCAGTTGTAGGGAAGTATTGTGCTCTGTCACCCTTTGCGTAATATAATTTTGTAAAATGAGCGAAGGAGCAAAAATCTCCCCTGAAGGGAAGATTTTACTCCTCCAAAACCGTCGGCAGGGGCGCCGCCGGTTTAAGTGCATAGGAGAGTTTCGCCCTCTGCGGAGGGCGACAAGGGCTCCGCGCCCTTGACGGCGCCACCTTTTGAAAAAGGTGGACGAAAACTTCGAGCTGAATTTAATTTTGAAAAGGAATATAAAAACATGAAAAAATTTTGCGCACATCGCGGTCTCTCAAAATTGATGCCGGAGAACACTCTCCCCGCTTTCGCGGCGGCGCTCTCGCTCGGCGCGGACGAGATCGAATTTGACATAAGACTCACAAAAGACCAAAAGCTCATCGTGTCGCATGACGGTACGCTTGAACGCATTTCGGACGGCGAGGGTAAGCTGAAAGACAAGACTCTCGATGAGCTTCTTGCACTGAATATCGGCGTAAAGCACGGCTGGGAGGTCGGTTTCTGCACCGCCGAGGAGGTTTTTGAGCAATTCGCAAACAAGATCACCTTCAATATGCACCTCAAAGAGCACGGCGAGGATGGGTATTTGATCAAAGAACTCGTCAAGCTTGTCGAAAAATATGATGCTTGGAACAGCGTCTATTTCGCGGGCTCGCCCTCCGAGCTCGAATGGATGGAGAAGGTCGCGCCCGAGATCCCGCGTACCGCTATCCAGCTCCCCAAGGACACCGTCGAGATCTACGAAATGGCAACGAAATACCATTGCTCGGGCGTTCAGTTCTGGCTCGGAATGTTCGATGAGGAGCTGATCGAAAAGATGCACGCGGCTGGTATCAACTGTAACCTTTACTACGCCGACACCCCCGAGGACTACGACAAGTATTTCGCAATGGGTATCGACACGCTTCTGACAAACAGAATGGATCTCGCAAATAAGTGGAGAAAATGAAAAACGTAATTCTTATCGTAAACCCCGTTTCGGGCAAGCTCAAGGGCAAGGCGGCGCTTTTTGGAGTCATCGAGGCTTTGTCGGCAAATGACATTGTCCCCACAGTCCTTCTGACCAAGGGCCGCGGCGACGCCATCCGCCTTGCGCGTGAGGCGGCGGGACTTAATGCAGAGGGCAGATGCGATGCCGTCCTTTGCTGCGGCGGCGACGGTACGCTCAACGAAGTGCTGACGGGTCTGCGCGAGGCGCACTCAAAAATGCCCGTCGGCTACATCCCCGCGGGCACGACTAATGATTTTGCAAACGGACTCGGACTTCCGCTCGACCCGCCCGAGGCGGCAAGGGAGATCGCGGAGAATCTCAACCGCGGCAAGCTGCTGAATTTCGACCTCGGCCGCTTCGGCGCGGACAGATATTTCAGCTACATCGCTTCCTTCGGCGCGTTTTCGTCGCCGTCCTATACCACACCGCAGTCGGTCAAGAACAGCCTCGGCTATTTTGCTTATGTCCTCAGCGGCGTCAACGACTTTTTCAAGATCAAGCCGATCCGCACGGTCTGCACGACCTCGGAGGGCAGAAGGATAATCTCCGATCTCGCATTCGGCGCGGTCAGCAACACGAGAAGCGTCGGCGGAGTCGTCAAGCTCGGCGAGGATGAGGTCGATATGTGCGACGGGCTTTTCGAGGTCGTGCTGGTCACAATGCCGAAGGACCCCGCGGAGCTGAGTCAGATCGCAATGGCAGTCATGCAGTCGAATCTGCACGATTGCAAGCTGATAAAATTCTTCCGCACCCGCCACGTCACCTTCGAGATGGAGAAGGGTACCCCCTGGACACTCGACGGCGAAAAGGCAGTCTGCCCCGGTAAAGTCACCGTCACGAATACCCCGAGAGCGGCGAATTTGGTTCTCGACGTGAAGAAGTGAACAGTGGTTAGTGGACAGTGGACAGAAAGATGCGATAATATCGCTTTGCAGTAGTGGTAAAGTTTTGGTCAAGCTTTTTCAAAAGCTTGCGAATTCTTAAGGCGGAGCCTTAAGTCGACCTCCGCAGAGGTCGAAATACCCCTGCGCTTCAAACGGGCGGCGCCCCGCCGACCGTTTGGAAGGAGTAAAATCTCCCCTTGCGGGAGATTTTTGCTCCTTTACCCTCATACAACCGTATCCCCACCCAACCCTCCCGCAAGCGGGAGGGCATCACCCGGGATTGCTGACTTTGAGGTTTGGATTTTCTCAACAGTACTTGTTAAGGTGCGGATTAGTCTGCTTTCCTGCGGAAAACAGACTGATCGCACACGATATGCTCGCGTGGCGAGCACGATATGTTGCACACGATATATCCCGCTTGCGGGGTACGATATGTTTCGCTGCGCGAAACGTGATAAGTATTAACAATCAAAAAACGGGACTGTCACGACACAGTCCCGTTTTTTGGATGATCAACTTAACATTTTAATAATTGCTTTGAAATCTTCGGTATCCCTGATGGCATCAAAATCCTTTTCCGCTAACCAGGAATCGCGAAGGATCTCGCGCAGTGGGCGGGAATCGGCGGTTTCGAAATCGGTTTTCTTTCGCACCTTTTCTCCGAGCAAAAAGGACGTTACTTTTACTTCATCGGGTCGGTTGTCAAAATCGATCGCCATTTCGGCGGAGATCTTCAACTGATTTATAGCTTCATCGGAGCGATTCAGCATCATATAATACTTCGCACGGTAACGGGCTATACTTGAACTGCTCCAGGTGTAATTGGGCACATCGCCGTCATAGATGAGGCGGTCCAAAGCATCCATTTTGTCGATCACTTTGAGCGCATCCGCGGCAGGGAGCAGATCCATCAGGCAGTAAAGTGCTTCGTACAAGGTGCCGTATGCTTTCCCGATGAATCTTCTTGTGTGCGGCAGCTTTTCTTCCTCCGACAACGCCCACCAAATTGCTTTTTCTCGGCAGTTTTCTATTGAAGTAAGCGTTTCATAGATCGAACGACCGACAGCTTTTCTGCCCATTTCGCAATGGTGGAACGCAAGACGCTCGGTGGCTTCAAATTTGATTTGCGTGTCGGGGCAGTATTTCATAATGCGTTCGCCGAGAGCCACGATCTCGGCATCATATTTCTCCATGTTTTCCTTCCAGTCGGGAATGTTACCGGTGTCGTCACCCGCAACAAAAAGGGCATACATGAGCTTGTCAAGAAGTGCATAGTTGTTCGGAAATTCAGCAACGCCCGCACGTGCAATGCGAATACATTCATCAATGTTGCCGACGCTGATAGCAGCTCGAAAATTATTCAAATAACGTTCCACAGCCTCTTTTTCCGCAATCTCATCAACGCCCATAAGCTTATCCGTCGAAATCCCGAAAAATGCGGCAATTATCGGCACGAGCTCAATATCCGGATAGCAGGTGTTATTCTCCCAACGCGAAACGGATTGATAAGTTACGCCGAGCACCTCCGCAAATTCCTCTTGCGTGATGTCTCTTTCTTTTCGCAGTTTTTTGATGGTTTCTCCAATATTCAGTTTCATAATGAATACCTCTCATTCGAAAATTAAAAGTAGCGCTTCTTTCTGCCTATATTATAGCACAGAGTATAAACAAATTCAATATCACGTTTAGAGAGTTTTTTTCACGAGTATAGTGAATCAGCCATTTGTATATGCGAAAAATAATTGTTTTTCCTAAATAAAGTTGAGCGGTAAAACATTCAAAACATTTTGGAAGTTTTTCTCGCTTGCGCTCGAAAAACGGTATCTTATTCAAACGCCTCATTCGTCACGCTCCCGCGTGCCACCTTCCCCCACCGGGGAAGGCTGGGAAGTATGGCACTAACCGCTAACGATTCAGCGAAGACGATTTAGCAATATAATTTTGCATATCAAATTGGAATATTTAATTTATGGGGCTTGCAAAAACTTCGTTGCGAGCGCAGAATAGTCTTTTGAAATATTTCCTATTTGATATGCAAAATTATAGCAATAAACGATATTCGCTGAAGAGCTTTGAAGATGCTATAACTCTTCAGCCTTCCGCGGTGGGGGAAGGTGGCGCGGGGAGCGCCGAATGAGGCGTTTGAATAAGATACCGTTTTTCGCGAAGCGAAAATCTTCCAAAAGTTGATTAACAATATTCTTTTGTCTTATTACATTATGCAAAATTGAGCATTAAAGATTATTTGCCAAAAAGCACTTCTTCAACAGTCCTCTATTTTTTTAATCGCAAACAACAACGGTAACGCTTTTTTCTTTCTTATGGGCGTGGTCAATGGTATATTTCGTCCCTCTTGATTTGCCGTCCCAGATCACGAGGACGCTGTCAGCGATGTCTATCATTACCTCGTTGCGCTTCAGCGGCGCGGCTTTTCCGTATAAAACGTAATTGGGGCGCAATACCAATTTGGATATTCTATGATTATCGGCATATTTTTCGGCAACCGTGTCGATTCCCTTGGCGCCGCCGCAGATGATCAGGTCGACATCCTTTGATACGTATTCTCTCAGATCAAATTCCGTAATGCTCCTTGAACCCGCTATCAAAAGCTTCATTTTTGCCTCCTTATATGTTAAAAACTATGTAATCTTATATTACACCTATGATTTACTATATTTTATCATATAACTTTTTCTTTGTAAATAGGGTATAATTATTTTATCGAAGAAAAAGAGGTGAAATGTTATGCATGAAAGCCAATATAAGATGAATTTGATAAAGATCGGGCTTAAGATCGCGTATTACCGCAAATTGCAGGGTATGACGCAGGAGGAGCTTGCGGAGGCTTGCGACCTTTCGGCGGGTTACATTTCACAGCTTGAAGGTCCCGGCAGTTATTTTTGCCCGTCGCTCAAGACGCTTTTTACAATCGCAGAGGTTTTGGGCACGACGGTTTCAAAACTCACCGATATTGACGAATAAAAATCCCCGAAAAGGGGATTTTTATTTTACCATTTACTCAAATATATACTAAATTCATATTTTACTATTGTAAATATTAAAAATATATGATATAATAAGTATTTGGAAAGTCATATGTGCGGGTTGCGCCGTGCATTTAGGAAAAATATAGGAGGTCTGATTTTGAAGGAAAGTATCAGACTGCGCAGCGGGGCTACAGTGCCGCAAGTCAGCTACCGTGAGGCGCAAGCAAAAAATTATCTTGACAGAGCTACTCTCAAGCTCATGCATCTTGCACCCGACGGTGCACCCGCGGCGTATTCGGAAGGTAAAAACGGAGGCGTCGTTTTTTGGTTTGATCCCGAAAAGCTCACCGAGTCGGATCCCGAGCTCTGGTATGCGCCCGAGGCGCGCCAGGAGACCGTAAAGCTCGAGTCGGGCACCGAGATCGAGCGTATGTCGATGCGCCGTGCCGCATCCTTCGGCTACTACCCCAAGGAGCGACTCACCGCAATGCACCTCGAGGTCATCGAGGAGCCCGTTGCGTTCACCCGCCGCAGAGATAAGGAGATCGTTTATTTCTACGACAAGATGACCACCCTGCGCATGCCGCTTATGTGTGTCAAGTGCGGAAAGGACGTCAGATTCAAAAAGAAGCTCTGCCGCGCTTGCTACGAGGAGGACCTTGCCGTCCGCCGCGCAGAGGGCGATGCGCACAGAAACGCATACTACGGCATGGACCGCAGCCGCGTCCTCTTCTTCGACCTTGAGCTGACCGGCTTTTACGATCACGATGAGATCATCTCGATCTCGATCTTCAACGCCCTCGGTGAGAAGATAATGGACACCCTCGTCCGTCCCGTCCACACAAAAAAGTGGAAGCGCACCGAAAAGATCCACGGCATCACCCCCGAAATGGTCAAGGACGCGCAGACCCTCGAGGAGCTCACCCCCGAGATCAAGGAGATCTTCGCGGATGCGGATAACCTGATCGCTTACGGTGTTACGACCGACTACAGCCACATCAAATATATCTACGCTACCGAAAAGGAGCGCAAGGCGCTGCATTCGAAGATCCGTTGCTGTGCCAACGAATTCGTCCGCTACATACATGAGCACCGCCCCGACATCGAGCACGCGAGTCTGACCGACGCGATGGCTTGCTTCGAGATCGAATGGGACGGCGTTGCCCACACCTCGATCGCCGACACCATCGGCTGTATGAAGGTCTGGGAAAAGCTCTTCCCTCATTATTATGAGAACGAACCGGAGGCAAACGAATGAAAGAGATCTCCCGCAGACCCATGCCCACCGAAACGGCGGGTATAACCGATATTGAAACCTTCATCCACGAAGGCGTTAAATTCGCAAAGCTTATGACCGCCGCCGACAACGGCGAGCAGGGCGTTATCGAAAGCATCCTGCGCGGCGCGGGCATTCCCTACGTCGCAAAGGAGAACACCTCCGACAGCTGGATGCGCGTTTTCATGGGCTTTTGCACCACGGGCGTTGATTTTTACGTCCCCGAGGATATGCTTGACGACGCGACCACCCTCGTTATGGGCGAGGACGCTGTAGAGCTGACCGACGAGGAGCTTGCCGCTCTCGAGGAAGAGCAGGCTCTTGAAGGCGAGGACGAAGAGGATGCGTGAGATCTTTCTTTGTAAGTACGGCGAGATCGCGCTCAAGGGCGCAAATCGCTCATCCTTCGAGGCGCTTCTTGTCCGCGAGCTGAAATTCAGACTCGGACACGTCGGAAAATTCAAAATAGTCAAATCGCAGAGCGTTATCCGCGTCGAGCCCATCGAGGATATGAACCCCGAGCAGCTTGACTCGGCGTATGCTCTTTTACGTAAAACCTTCGGAATCGTTGCCGTTTCGCGCGTGGCGCAGACGGAGAAGGATTTCGACGCCATCGCAGCTCTCGCGGTCGAATACCTCGGCGAAAAGCTCGAGGGCGCGCGCACCTTCAAGGTTGAGACCAAACGCGCAGACAAGCGTTTCCCGATGACAAGCGATGCCGTCAGCCGCGAGCTGGGCGGTAAGATCCTTTCAAGATTCAACCACCTCAAGGTTGACGTCCACAATCCGCAGGTGCTCGTCAAATGCGAGATCCGCGATGACGCCGCATATATCGGCGCGGGTCAGGAAAGCGGCGCGGGCGGTATGCCCGTCGGCCCAAACGGACGCGGACTTCTCCTGCTTTCGGGCGGAATCGACTCCCCCGTTGCCGGCTGGATGATGGCAAAGCGCGGCGTCAAGATCGAGGCGGTCTACTACGAGGCGTTCCCCTACACCTCCATCGAGGCGCGCGAGAAGGTGATCGAGCTTGCGCGGATCGTCGCGGGCTGGGCGGGAAGCATTCGCCTGCACATCATCTCCCTCACCGAGATCGAGGAAGAGATCGCGAAGAGGTGCACCGAGGACTATTTCACCCTCCTTCTTCGCCGCTTTATGATGACGATCTCGGAAAGAATAGCGATCGACTCGAACTGCAATGCGCTCGTCACGGGCGAGAGCATGGGTCAGGTCGCGTCGCAGACCATCCAGGCACTCCACGTCACAAATTCCGCAGTCAACATCCCCGTTTTCAGACCCTGCATCGGGCTTGATAAGGAAGAGATCGTGACCTACGCGCGCCGCATCGGCAGCTTTGAGACCTCGATCCTCCCCTTCGAGGATTGCTGCACCGTCTTCACCCCCCGCCACCCCAAAACAAAACCCGAACTCGAAAAGGTCATCGCCGAGGAGCAGAAGCTCGACTTCGCCGCCCTCTGCGAAAAGGCTCTCGCCACAGAGGAGATCATTACGGTTCGTGGGATAGAGGATTGACGGAAGCAGTATGTTTGCACAAATAAAATAACGAGCGTTCACGTTCGCGAAGCGAACATATCGTATGCGCTTAGCGCATATATCGTATTCATATATCGTATGAGCGAAGCGAATATATCGTGTTTACCCATTCGGGTCTTCGACACGATATGCCTTCGGCACGATATATCCTTCGGATACGATATGCTGCGCACGATATGTCGGCTTCGCCGACGTAAAATTTTAATAAAATTTACCCAACCCTATTGATTATTTTGGGTTTTTGTGGTATATTTATATATTGGAAAGAAATTAAATTTGCGAAAGGCAGGTTTCATAATATGACCTACAACAAGAAAAACATTGAGGACATTCAGGTTTCCGGTAAGAAAGTCCTCGTACGTTGCGACTTCAACGTTCCGCTCAAGGACGGTGTGATCACCTCCGACAAGAGAATCGTTGAGGCTATCCCCACCATCAAGTACCTCCTCGACCAGGGCGCGGCTGTTATCCTTTGCTCCCACATGGGCAAGCCGAAGGGTGAAGTCAACCCCAAGTATACCCTCGCTCCCGTAGCAGCAAGACTCACCGAGATCCTCGGCCAGGAAGTTAAGCTCGCTCCCGATACCATCGGCCCCGAGACCAAGGCAATGGCTGCAGCTCTTGAGTGCGGACAGGCTCTCCTTCTTGAGAACACCCGTTTCGACAAGAGAGAAGAAAAGAACGATCCCGAATTCGCTAAGGAACTCGCTTCCATGGCAGAGATCTTCGTAAACGACGCTTTCGGCGCAGCTCACCGTGCACACGCTTCCACCGCAGGCGTTGCTGAGTACCTCCCCGCAGTTTGCGGTTACCTCATCCAGAAGGAGATCGGCGTTATGGGCAAGGCTCTTGAGGATCCTGCTCGTCCCTTCGTTGCGATCCTCGGCGGTGCAAAGGTTTCCGATAAGATCGGCGTTATCAACAACCTCCTCGAGAAGTGCGACACCATCATCATCGGCGGCGGTATGGCATACACCTTCTTCAAGGCTCTCGGCAACGAAGTCGGCACCTCCATCTGCGAGTACGACAAGCTCGACCTCGCTCGCGAGATGCTCCAGAAGGCTAAGGAGCGCAAGGTCAACTTCCTCCTCCCCGTTGACAACGTTATCGGCCGTGAGTACGCAGAAGACACCCAGTTCATGAGAATCTACTCCGACTCCATTCCGGACGGTTGGATGGGTCTCGACATCGGCGACAAAACCCGCGAGCTCTATGCTAAGTCCATCCAGGGCGCAGGCACAGTAGTATGGAACGGCCCCATGGGCGTTTCCGAGTGGGCTAACTTCGCAGCAGGTACCGAGGGCGTTGCAAAGGCAGTTGCAGAGAGCGGCGCGATCTCCATCATCGGCGGCGGCGACTCCGCAGCAGCAGTTGAAAAGCTCGGCTACGCAGACAAGATGACTCACATCTCCACCGGCGGCGGCGCTTCGCTTGAGTTCCTCGAGGGTCTCGAGCTCCCCGGCATCGCTTGCCTTATGGACAAGGAATAAGCTTTTAGGTAAATAATGGTGAAGGAGCGCAAACCTTACGCAAGGTAAGGTTTGACTCCTTCCGGAATGGCACCGGGACGGCGCCATTCCGAAGCACAAGGAAAGTTTCGCCGTCTGCGGACGGCGACTTAAGGCGCTGCCTTAAGAAACCGCCACCTTTTGAAAAAGGTGGACGAAAAATTTTCGGATTTTGTCCGAATAAACAATTTGAATGTTGTAAATTTTGAAAGGTAGGATAAACATAATGAATCCCGCAAAGAGAAGAACAGTAATCGCAGGCAACTGGAAGATGAATTTCACTCCCGCACAGGCTAAGGAGTTCATCAAGAACGTAACTCCCCTCGTTGCAGGCAAGGATAATTGCGACATCATTTTCTGCGCTCCCTATGTAACCATCGCAGCAGCTATGGAAGCAGCAGAGGGCACCAATATCAAGATCGGCGCTGAGAATGTTCACTTCGCACCCAAGGGCGCATACACCGGTGAAGTTTCCGCTGAAATGCTCCGCGCTATCAACGTTGAGTACGTTATCGTAGGTCACTCCGAGAGACGTCAGTACTTCGCAGAGACCGACGAGACCGTTAACCTCCGCACCAAGGCTGCTCTCGCAGCAGGCATGAAGGTCATCCTTTGCCTCGGCGAGGTAAAGGAGCAGAGACTTTCGGGCATCACCAACGAAGTCGTTGCTATGCAGACAAAGCTCGACCTTGCAGGAATCTCCGCAGAAGAGCTTAAGAACGTTATAATCGCTTACGAGCCCGTTTGGGCTATCGGTACAGGTCTTACCGCAACTCCCGAGCAGGCTGAAGAGGTTTGTGCGTTTATAAGAGGTCTCATCGCAGAGCTTTACGACCTTGACGTTGCAAACGGCATAACTATTCAGTACGGTGGCTCTATGAATGCAAAGAATGCAGCAGAGCTTCTCGCAATGGATAACATTAACGGCGG
>JAZSOQ010000056.1:0-23755 GCA_045537015.1 Eubacteriales bacterium | reverse complement strand
TAATGATCCTTTTTCCCGTTACGAGCAGCTTTTCGAGATTTTCCAAAATCAGTTGATTATCGGCTCCCGTGCCAATTCGATGAAGTTCGGGATCGAGCGCCTTGATGTCGTAAAGGAAACAAGCGGTATATGGCAATACCTCCTCGAAATTGCTCCAAGGCAGATTGCCGGCGGTGTCTATAGCAACGGAAATACCGCCCGAGGTGCATTTTTCTGCAATTTCTGCAAGAAAATCGGGATAAAGCATACACTCCCCGCCCGAAAAAGTCACTCCGCCGCCCGTCGCGCGGTAAAAATTTATATCGGCGGAAATTATCTCATAGAGCTCGTCGACGGTGTATTTGCGTCCATAAAGTTTCCTTGCTTCTGTGGGGCAATTATCAACGCATTCACCGCAGAGAGCGCAAGAATCGGGGCTTGAACAGACTTCTTTACAAACACCGCAACCGATGCATTTTTCGGTCATCAGCGCAAGCTCGGGCTCGGGCGACTTGCTTTCGGGGTTGTGGCACCATTTGCAATCAAGATTACAGCCCTTGAAAAATACAGCCGTCCGAATGCCGGGTCCGTCAACCGTTGATGAACGCTTTATATCAAAAATATACGGGATCATGCGTTTGTAAGGATCGTCATTTCCTCATCGGTGAGGACGAGATCTGCACCCGCGCAGTTTGCGGTGAAATGAGCGACGTTCGAGGACGAAAAGAGCGGTATCACTCTCGGAAAACCCTTCATTCGGTGCGCGTTGCACATCCACGCAACAGCAAGGGCGCTGTTGGTGACTCCCTTTTCCTTTGCCATATTTGCAAGGACTTCAAAGCGTGCGCCGCCGATATAGTTTTCGGGCAGGCGGGAAATATCCTCATACGCGCCGCGAATGAGCGAGGAATAGGCAACAAGCGGAATATCCTTGTTTTCAAGATAGCGCAAACGCTCTCTGCCGACGTTTTCGTTGAAAATATAGTTCGGCTTCAGATCAAGACGGCAGTTGAGGTAGGAAAAACGCTGCTGCATAACGGTATACGGCGTGCAGCCCTTTTCTTTCGCCATAGAATTGAACTCGGAGAAGCGCCAGGTATCATAATTACTGCCGCCGAGAACGCGCACCTTGCCCTTTTTGACAAGAGACTGAAACGCTTCCATGGTCTCCTCCATCGGGGTGTCCATGTCATCGGTGTGCGCGTAATAGAGATCGATGCAGTCGGTTCCGAGCTTGCGTAGGCTCTCGTCACACCAATACTCGATCTGCTCCTTTTTCAGCCCCGCACCAACGCCGTGGCGGTCGAAGCCGACCTTCGTTGCAAGCACGATCTTATCGCGGCAGCCGCGGTCGCGCAGCCATTCGCCGAGCAGAGTTTCGCTTTCGTCGCCCGTGCCTGCCCAATGGGCATAGTTATTTGACGTGTCGATGAAATTGCCGCCCATCGCCATATAGGCATCGAGCACTGCATAGGCATCCTCCTTCGACACCGTCGAGCCGAACATCATCGCGCCGAGACAGATCTGTGATACGGTCAAGCCGTTGTTAAGTGTAATATATTCCATAATTTTACCTCTATTTCATTCTTTCAATAATATCGTCCTGAAGCGGCTTTGTGATGTCCACGAAAATGCCGCTGTATCCCGTGATGCGCACTCGCAGATCACGGTGCAGATGGGGATTCACCTGCGCGTCAAGCAGATCCTCGAGCCCGACAGCAGTCACCTGCGCGTGCATACCGCCGCGGTTGAAATACACCGCAAGCATCGAAGAAAACAATTCGTGACCGCTCTCGCCCGCGAACTGCCCCGGGTCGATATCGAGATTCAGCGCGCCCGAAAGGAAGCTGTCGGCGGGGATATTCAGCATTGAGTTGAACATCGCCGTAAGACCGTTCGTGCAGGAGCCGTTCGCGGGACGCGTGTTCTGCGAAAAAGGCGTTCCCGCAAGCCGTCCGTCGGGAGTTGCGCCGTATTTCATACCGTATTTGAGGTGCCAGGTGTCGCTTTGGATGCAAGGTGCGATCAAAAATCCGTCCGATCCGAGATATTTTTCGGCGTATTTTCGGGATATACGCGCCATACCCTCCGCCAGACGGCTTACGTGAGCGTTTGAAAAAGCATCGTCACTGCCGTATTTCGGAACTTTTCGGCACATCGCAAGAGTCCGCGCGTATCCTTCAAAATTCGCATCCACGGCTCGGATAAGCTCCGCCAGAGTCAGCTTTTTGTCGCGGAAGACGAGCGCATCCGTCACGGTAAAGCAATCCGAGACCGTTCCGAACATCTGAAAATTCATTATGGCAAACAAATACTCGGCGCAGGCAGTGAAGCACTCTCCGCACTCGATCGGGCGGGCGGTGAAGCAATCCGTGAAGGAACAGACGGCATAGGGCTTGCGGCGGCGGATCCGAAGCTCGTGCACACCGCGCTCAGTCTTATTTGAAATGAATTCCTCCATATAAGCGAAATATTTTTCGTAGACTTCGTCTATCGTAGCATCGGGATCATCCTGCAAAGAGCGCAAGATCTTTATAAATACATCCTGCCAGCCGCGCTCGGGAATGCGGGTGAAGGAATGAAGAAGCATTTCTTCCTCTTCCTTTGATTCAAAAGCATCGTAGTGCTTCGAGGAGGGCGAGCCGTTTATCCAGAAGCTGTGCGAACCGGGAGATGGCCAGTTACATCCGAAATGATGGTAATTCTGAAAGCTCTCCTCCGGCATACCGAGCTTGCGGTAGGTTTCTTTAATGTTTGCGTCATTATAGAACATCAGCGCCGAAGATCTGAGCGCCTTGCCCGTCAGCGTATGCCACAAATCGGGATACACCTTGTCCATTCCGGGCGCATAGTAGAATACAACGACAGGATTTTTGAATTCGGGGCGGATGCACTCCGCAAAAAGATAAGTAAGCTCGTTGACCGTGCAGTTTCCGTCGATATCCGTGCCGCCGAGAAGAAGATACTGCGGCGCATCGAAATTGAATATTCGCGCAAAGGTTGAGGAATTCGAGGCGTCGCCGACCTGATGCTCTCCCCTGCCCATATTGAGATTATGCTTGCAGTAGTAATCGGTGATCAGCTCCGCAGCTTCCTCGCGGGTCAGCTTGCCGCTTTCGATGTCGGCGCGGTAAAAGGGATAAAGAAGCCGATCCATTCTGCCCACGGTAAGAGTGGGATTGGGGCTGACGTAGGAGCAATCGATCAGCGTGATGATCCAGGAAAGCTGCAAGGCAGTTCTGAAATCCGAGGGCTTTTCAAGCGCCGCTTTGCGAAGAGTCGAAGCCACATCGGTCATCCCCTTCTCGTCCGCCGCATCGGCATAGCGAAGGATATAGCGCGTTATCGCCTCGTAAACTTCGATTATCGCGGAAAGGAATATGCGTCTGCCTTCATCGCTCTTGCCCTCAAGCGAAGCGCGAGCCTTCTCAATAAGCCCCGCAATGCCGTATTCCATGACCATTTCCCAGTCATAGGAGCAATGACCCGAGCTGAAAATGACACTCTTATACGGAGAGCGCGGATCACGGCAGAGCTCGCGGAATTTTTCCTCTTCCTCGTCCGTCAGCTCTCTTTGCACCGAGCGCCCCGCGATAAGATCGTACTCCTCGATCGGAACGCTCACGCGGTCAAGTATCTCCGACAAAGCGCGCGCAAAACGCACGGGCTGAGGCAAGGAAATGTCCTCCCCCATCAGGTCATACGCGATAAGTATCCTCTCCGCATCTGCGGCGAACATCGGCTTTTCCGTCAGAGCGGTTATAGCTTCATCTATATTTCGTTGAAGTCGTTTCATTTCTGACTCCTCTCGATCATCGGTTACAATAATTATAGCAAAAATTGTGCCGAATAGCAATATATTTGAGAAAAATTACATACTTTCAAAAAGCACATCCGCCTCGGCAGATGTGCTTTTGGTTATATTAATCGTTATCGGCAAGCATAAACGCCTTCTCACCGCGCTTGCGGACTTCCTCTTCGGGAATTCCGAGCTCGCGGGCGAGGATCTCGATGATCAGCGGGGAGCAGAAGCCGCCCTGGCAGCGTCCCATTCCCGCGCGTACACGGCGCTTGACGGCGTCGAGCGTTTTTGCACCGACGGGACGGCGGATCGCCTGAAGGATCTCACTCTCGGTAACCTGCTCGCAGCGGCAGACGATCTTGCCGTAAAGCGGGTCTTTAGCGATGAGGGCATCTCTCTCGGCGTCATTCTTATCCGCAAAGCGGACGATCCCGCGGCGTGTTCTGATCCAGCCGACCTTTCTCTCGAGGACGAGTCCCGCTTCTTGCATCTCGTGCGCGATATATTTCGCCAGAGCAAAACTTGCTGTAAGACCCGTCGAGCGGACGCCGGAGATACCGACGTAGCCGAGCGCCTTTTTGGAAACGACGATGTTGTAGCCCTCGGGCTCACGTGCGGGACGCGCACCGACGAACTGCGCGATGGTATCCTCGAAGCGAAGTCCCGGCACCATGTTGAGCGCCTGCTGACGGACCGATTCAAGTCCCTCGCGGGTGGTCATCCTGTCGGTCTTGTCCTCAACGTCATCGGCTGTGGGTCCGACTATCATATTGTTGTCGACCGTGGGAATAACGAGGACTCCGCGCGTTTTTGCGCTGGGAACCGAGGAAATGATGTGCGAGACCTTGACGGGTGTGTTGTGGCTGAGAACAAAGAACTCGCCCTTGCGGGGGTGAACCGTGAAATCGCACTCGTCAACCATCTTTGCGATAACGTCGCAGTAAAGTCCCGCGCAGTTGACGACCCATTTAGCCTCAATGTCACCCTTGGTGGTGCAGACCTTCTCTACTCTGCCGTTTGACGTGCAAATGTCCTCAACCTTACAGTCAAGCATAAACTCAACGCCGTTTTCGGCTGCGTTTTCAGCCTCTGCAACAACAACGAGGAACTGGTTTATCTGGCTGTCGCGGGGGCTGTAGATACCGCCGAGGATGTTTGGATTGAGCGTGGGCTCCATCTCGAGAATATCCTCTTTGGGAAGGAATTCATAATCGTAAACGCCGTTCTGGAAGGCTCTTGCGAGAAGACCCGGCACGTTCTCCATTTGCTCGGGATAAAGCACGGGAGCGATGCTTCCGCAATGGATGATGGGAATATCAAGGTCGCGGCAGATATTGTCGACCATGCTGTGAGAAATGGTACGGATCTTGCATTCGAGCGTGCCGACGGGCATTGTTGCGCTCGTCGAGGTCAGACCGCTGTTCGACTTTGAAGCGTCGCCGCCGACGTCGTCGTTCTTATCGCAAACGATGACCTTGATCTTGTATTTTGAAAGCTCGCGCGCCAGCGCAACGCCGACGGCGCCTGCTCCGATAATCAGTACATCTGTTTTAATCATCGTTTAGTCCTCCTTTTTGTCAAGGCTCATACAAGCCACAAGGTCAACGCCGGTTCCGAGCAGATCGGCAATAACCGTCTGTCCGCAGGTCGCGGGAGCCTCGAGAGTGACCTTTTTCACCTCTTCAGCGCAAGCAAAAAGCATATCCTTCGGTATGGGAGCCGAGGTGCGGACGGGCATTCTGCGGCGAGCGGCACCCTTGATGGCGACAGACGAGGTGAATGTACGCTTCGGGTCGAAGCATTCGTTAATGCAATACTCAACACCGCGCTTGCAACGGTTTCCGCTGAGTTTGACGTCATCCTTCGACGTATATTCGGCAACAACTTCGCAGCCGTTGGGGCAAACTGTGCAGGTTATGATCTTTTTCATGCCAAAACCTCCTTGTGAGTAGCGCTGACGACGACCTCACCGTGGAGCCCCGCGATCTTCTCCTGCGGGATGGTGAGCTTTTCCATAGCTCCCGGGGTGGTTGCAGCAAGCTTTTTACGTGCAAGAACTTCACCGCCGCAGGTTGCAACGAGAGTAGTCTCGCGGGCGGGAACGATGGTGCGGAAGAAAAGGTCTACGTCAGAGTCTGCGGACTTATCAATAGTCTGCGGGCAGACGTAACGGATGCCTTCGCCCGCCTTGACCTCGGCAGTCTCGCCCGAAATGAGATCGCCTGCGGCATATTTTGCGGCGTATTTGCCCGCCTTTTCGCTCTCGCGGCTGACGTTGTCAACAAGGTCATTGACGTGAAGTACGTTTCCGCAAGCGAATATGTAGGGGATCTCGGTCTGCATAAACTGGTTGACCGACGCGCCCTTTGTGATGCCCGAAAGAGAGAGTCCCGAGGTGAGAGTCAGCTCGTTTTCGGGAATAAGACCCACCGAGAGAAGGAGGGTATCGCAGGGGATGACCTCTGCCTTGTCAAGAATGGGGCGCTTGTTTTCGTCAACTGGAGCAACGGTCACGCTCTCGACGCGGTCAACGCCCGTGATGTTGACAACGGTGTGCGACAGAAGGAGCGGAATGCCGAAGTCATCAAGGCACTGGACCTTGTTTCTCTGCAGACCCGCAAGGAATGGCATCAGCTCAACGACTGCCTTTACCTTTGCACCCTCAAGGGTAAGACGGCGCGCCATTATCATGCCGATGTCGCCGCTTCCGAGGATGACCACCTCTTTGCCGACCTTGTGACCGTAAATATTTATCAGCTTCTGAGCCGTTCCCGCGGTGTAAACACCCGAGGGGCGGCTGCCGGGGATAACGAGATTTGCACGGGTGCGCTCGCGGCATCCCATTGCAAGAACCAACGCACCGAAATTGACGTGAACCACACCGCTCGTATTGACGCATACGAGAGTTTTTTCACGAATTTCAAGAGCCGTGGTTTCCGTGATAAGGTCGATTCCCTCCTCCTTTGCCTTATCGGCAAAACGCTCGGCATATTCGGGGCCTGTCAGCTCCTCGCCGAAATATTGCAGACCGAAGCCCGCGTGAATGCACTGTTGCAGAATTCCGCCCGCGCGGATGTCGCGCTCGATCAGAACGACCTTCTCCGCACCGTTCTGCTTTGCGGAAACAGCCGCCGCAAGTCCCGCAGGGCCCGCACCGACTATCGCAACGTCATACAAGTATTCTTTCATATCTTGTACCTCTCAATAATATAGTGGCTTCATTATATATCAACAATTTTCAAAAAGCTATTGCCAATTTTGTGAATTTGTTGTATAATATTGCTGTAATCAAAGGAATTACCGAAAGGAGAGCGAAATGGCAGAAAATCCCCAAAGAATATGCTACGATTCCGACCCCGCGTGCCGCGTGCATCACACGGTGGGATATGCCGATGAATACGCGCTGATGTCGCAATTTCACTACGATACCTCGCTGATCCTCCTTTTGTTTCTGCGCGGGCACGGCGAGATCAGGATCGAGGGTCGCCTTTACACATTTGGCGCGGGAGATATGATAATCCTCAACCCCTCCGAGCTCCACAGCTGCACGATTGCCGATGACGAGACCTTCGAGCGCATCTCGCTGCACATCGGCGAAAATATCTTCGACGGCTTCGGTAAAGGCATCGAAGAGCTCTTCACGGCATTTTACGAAAGGAAACGCGGTGTCGGAAACCTTCTTCACGCCGAAAGACTTCGCGCTATCGGCGGAGATCGGCTAATGAAAGAGATCCTCGCACACGCAGCGGGAAGCGGAATTGCCGATCCCATCCTTATGCGCTGCAAGGCGATCGAGCTTCTTGCCGCGATAAACGAAGCGGTCGACGGCCAAGAGCCCGCCGATGAATCGCCGCGAATCGAAAACGAGCTCATCCTTGAAATCCTGCAGTATCTCAACACGCACTATTCGGAGGACATTTCCCTTTCCGACGTCGCGGACAGGTTTTATCACAGCAAATACCACGTCTGCCACCTTTTCCGCGACCAGGTCGGCATCACGATGCACGATTATCTCGCCCTGCGCCGCATCCACCTCGTCAACGACCTCATCCGCCGCGGAGATCCCATCTCGGAGGCGTGCTTTTCGGCGGGATTCAGGAACTACTCAAACTTCTTCAGGCTTTACAAAAAACACACGGGAATGACCCCGCAGGAGTTCAAAAATTCGATCGAAAAATAACCGTTGTTGACACCTATGCATTTTTATGTTAAAATAATGACAGAAAGGCGGTATTTTGATATGTTTTCATGTGACACAATAGTAATCAACTCGCGTTGTTCCGAATACGGACAGAATATTTTAGCCAAAAACAGCGACAGACCCACGGGCGAGCCGCAGCCTCTTTGCTTCTATGATGCAAAGGAATATCCCGATGGGGCAATCCTTCACACGACCTACCTCGACATTCCGCAGGTCAGAAAAACTTACGCCGTCGTCGGTTCGCGCCCTTATTGGATCTGGGGATTCGAGATGGGATACAACGAAAAGGGACTCATCATCGGCAACGAAGCAGAGTGGTCGCGTATGGAAGCGGAGACCGAGGACGGTCTTCTCGGAATGGATCTTCTCCGCCTCGCTCTTGAGCGCGCCGCAACGGCTCGTGAGGCGATCAAGGTCATCACCGAGATTCTGAAGCAGTACGGTCAGAAAGCAAGCGCAAGTAAGCTCATAGCAAGATATTATGAAAACTCCTTCATCCTCGCTGACCGCAGTGAATGCTGGGTGCTTGAAACCGCAGGCAGAGAATGGGTTGCCCGTGAAATCAAGGATATGCAAGGCGTATCGAATTGCTACTCGATCGGGAAAGATTTCGATATGGCATCCGAAAATCTTGAAAAGATCGCCCGCGAAAGGCGTTGGCTCTCGCCGGGGGAGGAGTTCGACTTTGCCAAGGCTTACACAGGTCACGTGCCGAACCTTTCGGGTGGAACGCAGAGATACCGCAGATCGAACAAGCTGCTTGCACAGAATAAGATACATAGCTTCTCCACCCTCGCCGCAATTCTGCGCGATCACCACGAGGACGAGCTCATCGCGCCCCGATTCGGCGCAACAAGCGCGATCTTCGTGTCGCTTTGCATGCATTTCTGCGATTGGGGCAACAGCGAGACGTCGGCTTCCCTTCTCGCACGCTATGACGAAGACCTCGGAGTCATAGCCCGCTACGCTCCCGCGCAGGCTTGCCTTTCGGCGTATATTCCCGTTTATATGATCTCTCTGCCCGAAAAAATGCAGACGGCGGAGAAAAAGTTCGACAAAAACTCGCTCTGGTGGCAGGTAAAGCGCCTCGGTCTTCTCGTCGCGGTCGATGAAGAACACTTCGCCGAAGACGTCAGACGTGAGCTTGCAGACCTTGAGCAAATCTTCGAGAATCTTGCCATCCAGGGCGAATCAATCGCCAAAAGGCTTGTAAAAGAAGGTTCTATTGACGAAGCAAAAGACATTTTGAAACAAGTGACTGATTCCTGCACTGAATTGCTTTACGATCTCGCCAAGCGCGAAGCCGACCGCATTGCTCAGATCGTCAAGGCTTCGGGCGGACTTTACGGCAGACAGAAGGAAGCTATCGAAAAATATATTGAATATTCAGAGATCGATCTCTTTTGATAAGGCGGTGGAATTATGATCTTTTCATTACCGAAAGAAGGCAAAGAAGCCCTTGCGTTTCCGCACTTCCCTACCAAAGCTCAGGCTTTCATTTTCAGAGCTTACGAATATGTTCCCGCAAACAAAATTGCTGAAATCCTCGGCACGACCGAAGAAAACGTCGTCCGTGCGGCGCAGGATATGGGTCTTCCCGACTATGCACCCGGCAATATCTGGCTCGAGCGCGGTTACATCACTATCATCCGCCGTATGTGGCATATCCTGCCATATTCGCAGCTTCTCGCGCTTCTCGGAATGACCGAGGGCGAGCTTGCGCTCATTCTCAAAGAAGAGGACTTCCTCGCAGAAAAACTCCGCGATAAGCCGATCTGCGAACCCGTCCGCTGGCGTGAGCTGACAGACGCGGAAAAGAAGCAAACGGCGAATATCAAAGCTTTGATGCAAACCGTTGACGTTTCGGGCAAGCGGGCGTTTGAATTCGAATACAGCGTACCGAAAATAAACCGCGAGGGCAAAGAGGTATTCAAAACCAGAATGATCTACGCCTTCTCGGGGCTTTATCAGCACGCCTTTGACGTGCCGAGCGAGGTCTATCTGCCCGATGAACAGCTTGCGGCTTACCGCGATCTCGGTGTCAACGGAATCTGGACGCAGGGCGTGCTTTCGGGACTCGTGGAATTCCCATTTGAGCCCTCACTTTCAAACGGTCACAAGGAGCGTCTTGCACGTATGCGCGAGCTGACCGAGAGGCTTGACAAATACGGGATCAAGCTCTATCTTTACATAAACGAACCGCGTTTTATGCCGCTTTCCTTCTTCGAAAAGCACCCCGATATACGCGGTCATATCAGAGGCGACGGCGCGTCGCTCTGCACCTCAACCGAAAATGTGCGGAACTATATCCGCGATTCTATCGAAAAGATCTGCCGCGAGGTTCCTCTCATTGGCGGTTTCTTCACGATCACACGCTCGGAAAATCTGACCAACTGCTATTCGCACTCGGGGGACAATAACGTCGAATGCCTCTGCCCGCGATGCTCAAAACGAAGCGTGCCCGAGGTCATCTCCGAGCTCATAAATACCATAGCCGAAGGCGCACACAGCGTTTCACGCGACATAAAAGTATTCGCCTGGAGCTGGGCGTGGCGCGGATTCAACGAGGATATCATCCGCCGTCTTTCAAAGGACGTCATACTTCTCTCGCAGAGCGAGCTTGACGTGCCCTTCTGCATTGGCGGCGTCGAGGGGCGTGTGCTTGACTATTCGATAAGTATTCCAGGTCCCGGTGAACGTGCAAAAAGAGAATGGACTGTCGCCAAGAAAAGCGGCCACGAGGTTGGCGCAAAGGTGCAGATCAGCACCACTTGGGAGGCATCGACCGTCCCCGCTATCCCCGTTTCGCCCTTGATAGACGATCACATCCGCGCCTTGCGCGATGAAGGTGTCGAGCATCTTCTCTTAAGCTGGACGCTCGGCGGCTACCCCTGCAACAATATTGCAACCGCCGCAAAATACTTCTATGAGAATGCGGACGCCAATTCCCCGACTTACGAAGCCGAAAAGTTCTTCGCCGAGGCTTTTCGTGAATTCCCCTTCCATATGAGCACGCTCTACAAAGGTCCGCAGAACGCGGGGCCCTCGAATCTCCTCTTCCCGACTCCCTCGGGCTACCCTGCAACCATGACGGGCTTTGCCTACGATGATCTTGAAGCGTGGCGCTCGATCTATCCCGTCGATATTTTCGAGGATCAGTTCCGCAAGCTTTGCGACGGATGGGAAAAAGGTCTTGCCTTGATCGATGAAGGCGACGAAAGCGAGGTCGCCGTTATGGCTCGCGCGGCGTATTGCATTTTCAAGTCCTCACTCAACCAGATCAGATTCATCCGCGCCCGCGACGAAGGCCGCTTCGCCGATGCCCAAACGATCGCAGAAGATGAAGAACAGATCGCGCGTCTTATGCTCGCGCAGATGAACAAAAACGCCGCAATCGGCTATGAAGCGGCAAATCACTATTATTTTTCAAAGGGACAGATCGTCGAAAAGATACTGAATTGCCGTTATGCGGCAGAATATTTTGAAGAAAGAGGGAAAGAAAATGAAGCTTAAATATTACGGAACCGGCGCGGGCTACGGTCTACCCGAGGTATTCTGCGACTGCCGCATCTGCCGTCACGCGCGAGAAAACGGCGGCAAAAATATAAGAACGCGCTCGATGGCTCTGCTTGACGGTCGACTTGCCATCGATCTCTCGGTCGATACCTTTCATCATTGTGCATTCGCGGGGCTTGATATGCGAAAGGTAAAGCACGTGCTCGTCACACACAATCACCATGACCACTTTTTCACAAGCGACCTTTTCAGCCGCGTGCGCGGTATGACCGAGCCCGTGAATTTCTATCTCAGCGAGGCGTCGGGCAAAAACGTCCGCGCCACCGTTGAAAAGCATAAAGCAGATTTCGCCGCGGGCACGCGCGACCCGAAGGCTTGGACTCTCGCAGAGGTACATACGCTTGAATATTACAAACCCGTCAACATCCTTGACTATAAAGTCACTCCCCTCCGCGCACGCCATGTATCAGCACTCGAGCCGATGATGTTCGTCATCGAAAAAGACGGCAAAAGCATCCTCTGGGCGCACGACACGGGGCTTTTCCACTCCGACGCAATCGAGTGGATAAAGAATTCGGGAATCGTCTTCGACTTTGTTTCAATGGACTGCACACTGAAGCGCGGCGCGCAGATAACAAAATCGCATATGGACCTTGATTGGTGCATCGAAACGGCAAATATGCTCCGCGAAAACGGCAACGCCGACGAAAACACAAAATTCGCCCTCAGCCACATCGGCCACCTCGTCGACCGCACCCACGACGAACTCACCGCAGAAGCGGCAGAGTACGGAATGATCGTGGCGTATGACGGAATGGAGATTGAATTTTGATCTCTGCAAGAAAGGACATAAAAATGAAAATTAAAACTCTATCAAAAATCATCGGCGGTCAGGACGGCGCCATTTATAAGAATTATTTATTCCGCTTTTCTTCAAGGGGCGGATGCACGGTCTACGATCTTTCCGCCCTCTGTGCAGAGCCTGCGCCTATTGCGGAATTCACGCTTGATAAGTCCGAGCTGATCGTACCGCACAGCAATTCCGTCATCTTCGGCAACGAATTCTTCTCGCCCGAGGATGAATTTCCCCTGCTTTACAGCAATGTCTACAACAATTACGCCAAAACCGAGGACAAGCGCGTCGGCATCTGCTGCGTTTACCGCCTCTTACGCGAGGGTAACACTTTTTCGACAACGCTCGTTCAGCTTATCAAAATAGGCTTTACCGATGATCGCGCTCTTTGGCGATCGGCAGGCGACGTTGAGGACAAACGCCCTTACGGCAATTTTGTCGTTGATACGCAAAATTCTCTTCTCTATGCCTTCGTTATGCGCGATGGCGAGAACCGGACGAGATATTTCTCATTCGATCTGCCTAAAGCTTCAGACGGCGAAATCGGCGCTTCGGGCGTTCGCGAGGTCACCCTCACAACCGGTATGATCAAGGAATACTTCGACACGCCCTATCACAATTACGTTCAGGGCGCAGTCTGCTATAACGGAAAGATCTATTCCGTCGAAGGCTTCGGCGAAAAGATCCACCCCGCACTTCGCATAATTGACACCGAAGAAAAGCGTCAGATCCTTCACTTCGACTTTTTCGATGCCGGATACACCGACGAAGCCGAGTTGATCGATTTTTACGGCGACCGCTGTATTTACGGCGATCATAAGGGAAATTTGTTTGAATTGGTATTTTAAAATTCAACCAACGCTTGACCCAGATTCTCATTTTCCGATTTCAAATTATCAGAGAAAAATGATATAATATATCCAAACAAAAATGGAGGATTATTATGGCTACATTTTCGGAAATATTCAAGGCTTTACGAAAGGACAAGCAAATAACACAGGAGCAGGCCGCCGAAGTATTCGGAGTTTCGCCGCAAGCGATCAGCCGTTGGGAAAACTCATCGTCTTATCCCGACATCACGCTGCTTCCCGCAATCGCATCATATTTTGAAACAACGGTAGACGAATTACTTGGTATAAAAAAGACCGTAAAAAAGCAAAAAGTTCTGTATTTTCAGTTCTGCTGGCAAGAAAGTGCGAATAAGATTAACGAATATCTTGAGAACGGCTGGACTATAAAAGAAATGCATACACATGAGCTTGGAAAAGGTCTGCATCCCGAGGGAGTCATTATTCTCGAAAAAACCATATTCAATACTTAAAGGCAAGTTACTGTGTAATTTCAGAATTACACAGCTACTGTTTATACTGAATTACGAGTCGCTAATATCAAACTAACCCCCAAATAATACTACGTTGTCATCCTGAGCGAAGCGTCAGCGGAGTCGAAGGATCTCGGCGAAGCCGGGCTGACTGAATAATCTGCTGTGAATTATATCAATGTGATTTATTTTCTATCACATTGATACTGTTCAAAGCAAATTCCGTAATTGACCCGCTGCGCGAGGTCCTTCGACTACGCTGACGCTTCGCTCAGGATGACACGTTCTATTGTTTTGTGCAAAAAATAATATCAAACTCTCGCAATATTATTCATTCGCATTTGCCAACTTTTTCGAAAAACATTCGCCCCGACCTCATCCGAGGTCGGGGCGTAGTGTTTTAATTAAAGAATCTTATGAGTAAGTCTGTTTACGGTGCACATCTTGCCGTAGCAGTTATTCGAGCCCGAGGGAACTACGCCTTCGAGAAGCTCAAACGCAAGCTCGGGGATCTCGTCTATCTTGCCGCCGGTGTAGTCAAGCAGACGACGGCGGCAGGAGTCGGTCCTGCGGAGCAAACCGCCGAGACGGATATCCTGAACGTCGAAGCCGGTGGGCTTATTCTCGATATTCCACTGCTTCTCAAACGCGAGAGCGAACTTTTCGATAAGCTTATAGACCTTTACATAGTCCTTCTTTGCAAGACTACGGAGTTCATCCTTATCGCCCGCAAGATATGCGGCACGGGTGCGGATTCCGAGGTCGTACTTAACTGCAAGCGCATCAGCAAGCTTTGCCGCGCTGTCGAACATATATGCCCAACGGCGGTACTTTCTCGCGTAGCCGTGCCACTCGTCGGCAACAGACTCGATATACTCCTTCTGATTGGGAAGAAGTCTGATATCGTTGAAACCGTTGAAATAGTCATTGAAGAGAACGAGCTTTGCGGTCGCGTCGTTTCTGCTTGCCTTGCTGACGATGCCATTGAGCTTGTCAAGTGACATAAACGCATCGTAATCCGCGCCGAAGATACGGCGGAAGCCGCGGCGGATCTTTTCCTCGTCGTCGTTGCCCTTGATGTACTCGGCAAGGTTATAGAGAGTGGGCATAATTGCGTAACGCGAGCACTCATGTCCGTCGTCGCCCCACATAGTTACGAAGATATTCTTTACCTTGTGCTTGCGGCAAGCGTCGATAGCGTAGTGCATCGACAAAATGGAGAATCCATTCATCGGCAGGAAGCCTCTCCAGGTCCAAGCGCCGCCCGCGAACCAGGTCTTGTTTGAAAGCTGCTCGTGGTTGTAGAGCATATTGTCATATGCTTCCTCGTTGTCGCGGTAGTAGTCCCAATAAACGGGGATAACGTCCTCGGGCACAGCCTCGATGACCTCCTTGGGCATCTCGCGCTTGGGGGTGTAGTAAGCGTTGCCGGGATTGATCGAGCGGAAGAACATATCCGACCACATCATCGGCTCGAAATCATATTTGCGGACGATCTCGCATACGTTTGCAAGATGGCGCTTGATGATCGAGGTGGGGTGCTCATAGCCGTGAAGATCCATAAACTTTCCGCGTCCGAGAGTCCAAGCCTCGTCCATACCAATGTGGAGACGGCTGCTCTTGAAGCACTCGCGGCAGGACTTGATCACGTTCTCGATGAACTCGTAGGTTCTGGGATCGTCAACGAGCATTGCGTCCTCGTTATCGATCGGAACCTGCTTCCACGGAACGAAGCCCTGAAGGTGGGCAAGGGTCTGAATGCAGGGAATCAGCTCGATGCCGAGACCCGCTGCGTATTCGTCAAGCTCGATGAGCTCTGCCTTGGAATATCTTCCGCGCATGTAGCCGAGATAGGGCTCGCCGTCGACCTCATAGGTATCCTCGGTATAGAGCATTACGCAATTGTATCCCATCTTTTTGAGATAACCGAAATAAGTCTTGAGCGACTCGACGCTCATAACGGCGTTGCGCGACATATCAAGCATCACGCCAAGAGTTTCATAATTTTTCTTTTTCATTTTCTTCCTCCGTCGGAGATTTTGATTCGATTCCATTATATCACAAAAAACGCCGATTTGCAATAGGATTTGCCAAATAACCGACGAACAATGAAAAAGTTATATATATAAACTAAATAAAATATATGTGTTTTTTTAAGAAACTATTGCAAAACAGGAGAAAAAGGTGTATAATTATCCTTGCTATTCGCATTTGCGAATAGTTTGTGGAACAATACTGTTCGCAAACGCGAACAGTCGAAGATTATACATCTATTCGCGATCGCGAACAGGAGGAGAAATGAATTTTATCACTGTAAAAGAAGCCGCAGAAAAATGGGGCGTTTCGGCAAGGCGAGTGCAGATCCTTTGCTCGCAGGACAGAATAGCCGGCGCGGTTCGTTTCGGCAACAGACTGATGATCCCCGCAGATGCGCCTTATCCGACAAAGGACAGCACGGGCACAGATAATGTTCCCTTCCCGAGAAAAACTCCCTTCCTATACATGAGCGACCTTTACAGCCGCCCGGGAAGCGCCGAGGAAAGCATTGCCGCGCTTGCGGATAACTACGAGGCGCAGGTGCTCTTTGCGGCGGAGATCGCATATTCGCGCGGCGAGATCGACAAGGTCTACGAAAGCGCAAACTACCTTTTGAACCATCATTCGGGCTTTTACTCCACCATCTCGGCGGGTATGAGACTTGCTCTCTGCGCTATCTGGCGCGGCGACCTTGAGATGTGGCGCAAGGCAAAGATACACATCGCAAGCGCACCCACAAAGGATGATATGGACAGAGATATTGTTTCTTTTTCCATCACAGCCGTTGACTGTATGCTTTATGACGTCGAATCCTTCCCCGAATGGTTCAAAATCGGCTGTTTTGAGCCGCTTCACAGAGATTCTTTGCCCGCGGCAAAAGTGTTTTATGCAAAATATCTCTATGCCGCTGCTTATGCAGTTGCAACCAAGCAGCTTGAGCTTGAGGGGCTGCAGGGACTCACATTGATGTCGATACTGCCCGCGACGATCGAGCCGATGATCTCGCAGGCTATGGCTGACAATTCTATCATTACCGAGATCTATCTGCGAATGATCTGCGCCACCGTTTACCACAACAGCGGAAAGCGAGATCATGCAATAAGACACCTTGACCGCGCGATAGAGCTTGCTCTGCCCGACAGACTTTACGGTCTTCTGGCGGAATACTGCCGTCTTCTCGATTCCCTTATCGAGCAAAGGCTCAGCCGCGTCGATCCCGAGGCGTGGAAAAGTGTTCGTGAGCTTTACGGAGTATATGTTGCGGGTTGGTCCTACCTTGGATCAAACGTGCGCGGAAGAACGATCATCCACACCCTTACGCCAAAGGAGCGCGAGGTCGCCAAGCTTGCCGCGTTCGGAATGCAGTATGCCGAAATCGCACAGCGCGCCAATATGTCACTTTCCGGAGTAAAACAAACGATAAAGATCGTCTCCGAAAAGACCGGAATGGACAGAAAGGATTTCGCGGCGATACTTTAAGCTGTACTTTTTTCGCAAAAAAAGTACAAGATATGTAAATGAATTATGTCCGAAAAAAATTTCCTTCGGTAGTACCGAAAAAATTGTTTTTATGGTATAATTTTTATGTTCAAGACCACTTGTCCCGAAAGGAGCAACCATGCTGACCACAGTATTTTCAAAAACTTTGTCCCCACCCGGAAGACAAACGAATAAAGAAGGCGACCTTTATAAGATCATTAATATAAAAGGAAGAAAATTTGAGCTGAGATACGGCTTCTACGAGGAGATCGACCGTTTACGCGGCGAGCCCGACGTAATCTACCCCGACCTGACAGCCAAACCGCAATACACCGACTGCGGACACCCGATAGTCACACAGATGCAGGACGCCTGCAGGCATTACCAAGGTCACGGAGACACCGAATGCGATTGCAGCCAATGCGCGCATTTTGAAAAAGCCGAAGACCTTTTCGGCATCTGCCGATGTCCGTCATTGAAAAAGCACAAAAAATAATTATTATATAGAAATCATTTTTTCAAGGAGATATAAACCATGAGCAAAACATTCATCAAACGACCGCTTTGTTTCATACTTTCTCTGCTGATGATCGTTGGGCTTTACCCCTTCTCGATACTCAATGCAGGAAGTGCCGTACCTACCCCATTCAGCGCAATGGGCGAAACCAAAACGGCAGACCCCTCGACAATGAACGATTGGGGCAAGTATTTCAACGAAACGACCACAGAATACGCCGGCGGCGTATGGACGGATAAATCGGTATTCACCGATGCCTCCGCATTCACCGCAAACGGTATCAGTATGAAGAATACGGACGACTTCCTCGTCGCCCTCTCCGCAATGGCTTCGAATATGACTATTGAGGGTATGGAATATGCCCCGACCGATACAGTTTTCCTGCTTGACGTTTCGGGTTCGATGGGTAGCGCTGCGATCACAGAGATGGTCGATGCAACAAACTCAAGTATCGCCAAGCTTCTCGGCGAAGGAAAGCATAATCGCGTCAGCGTTATCGCTTACTCCGCTTCCGCCACCACTCTTCTTCCTCTCGGCAGATACTCTTCTTCGAATTCCAAGTTCATTTCCGCAAACAATAGCGGCAGTTCGATTTCCGTTTCAACAACCGCTTATGTTGAAGGAACCACCAACCGCCCAACATCAAGAAGTGTTAATGTAACCGGCGCAACATATACCCAGAGCGGTATCATAAACGCCGTTAACACTTTCCTTGCACAGGAAGGCAATACCACCGTAACAGACCCCGTTCTCGGTGAGCTTTCCCGAATTCCCGTTTTTGTCCTTATGTCGGACGGCGCACCTACCCGCGGAACAAGCAATTTCCAAAATCCGGGCAATTACGAGTTCGGTGACGGAAGCAACCCCACCGCAGGTCTCGGCTTCGTGACTCAACTTTCTCTTGCTTATGCAAAGCATAAACTCAAAGAGGCATATAACTCCGACGATGTACTTCTTTACACCATCGGTCTCGGAGTTTCGGATAACGCTATTGCAAAAAGCGTCCTTGACCCCGCCAACTCCACAACTGCTATCAATGACTATTGGGAGCAATACAAGAATTCAGCAAACAACACGCAGCTTCTTGTAGGAACCTCCGTGGACTACGTTTTATTTTTCCCTGTTGAAACGGAATACCACGTCACCAGAACAGATATAGCAGACGAACTGGAGCAAAACTACACGGATAAATATATCGAAGTAACCGGAACAAACAACAACGAGATCCTCAACGCCTTTGACGAGATCGTAAACCAGATCCAGCTCAAGTCCAAGTTCTATCCCACTCTTGTTGAGGGCAGCGAGCACCTTTCGGGTTACGTAAGCTTCGTTGACAAGCTCGGCAAGTATATGGAAGTCAAGGACGTCAAGGGACTTCTTATCAACAATCAGCTCCACACAGGCCGCTCCTTTGCGAAGCACCTCATCGAGCACCACTCGAACGGCAATATCGCAACAGACCCCAATGACGTTTGCTATGCCTTCATCGACTCGGTCGAGACACGTCTCGGCATTGATGAGAACACCGCTCTTACACTTGTCGCGCTTGCGATTGCCAACGGTCAGCTTGCTTATGACGCGACCTCGAACACCTTCAGCAACTATATCGGCTGGTTCTCTGATGCTGACGGCAACTTCGTCGGTTTCTGGCACGAGGGCATTGCCGATATCCCCGCAGCAGCGACCCACATCAACCGCTCCTACGGCTTCTTCGGCGATACCGATGTTTCTCACAACATCGACGAGCACGATATGCTTTATGCAACCGTTCGCGTCCGTGAGGAGATCGCAACGGGATTTGAATCGGTAGCGTTCGCAGTTCCCGCTGCTCTCATCCCCACATATACATATAACGTATCGCTCGACGAACACGGCAACCCCACCAATATGACCATCACCGGCGATCGCTCCCCCATCCGCCTTGTTTACGAGGCAGGGCTTGATGACGAGATCAACGAGGTCACCGTAAAAACTCTCGTCAACGATGCCGAATATCTCGCAGAGCACGTCAAGAACGGTGAATACGAATTCTTTACCAACAGATTCGACCACGGCACTGACGTCACCGCATACGGCACTAATAATACTTACTCTTACTTTACCCCCTCCAAGGAAAACGAAAGATATTACTATCTCACGGATTCCCCCATTTATTCCGATACGAACGGAACACTCTACACAGGCGGTACTCCCTCATCCACAGGCACATATTACCGTGCTGTGACCGTTTACCAGAAGAACGGCGCAAACCTCTCGAAGAACACGGTATACGAGCAGATCATGCCCTATGCTCTTTCGAGCGCAAGCCACCTCGTTCAGAAGGACGGCGTTTGGTACGTTAAGGCAGGCACTGCACACAACTACGTTGAAAACACAGAAGTCCTCAAGACAAACAACTTAACGGGATCTATCAATTACTCCTACCATCCCTTCGTTGACAACCGCTACTCTTACGTTGTCGGCGCAGTTCTCGGCAATAACGGCCGACTGGTCCTCACCCCCGCCACGGGTATCCAGATCGGCAAGACCGTTGAAGAAGTGAACACCGATGCAGGTGCTCCCACCTCCTTCAACTTCACCGTAACCAACAAGACAAATGCGACTGACGGCGCTACCTACAAGAGCTATCACGTCACCGCAGGCGGCGTTGTAACCGAAGGAATCATCACCTTCTCGGGCGGCAAGGCTTCCTTCAGCATCAAGGACGGTGAAAAGTTCTACATCACCGGCATGAAAGAAGGCGACGTCTTCACCGTAACCGAAGCTGAAACCGCTTACTACATCTGCAAGCAGAATGACATCGACCTCACCGTCGTTGACAAATCCCTTGCAAGAGCCGCATTCGTTAATACCGCGCGCGGCAAGGGCAACCTTACCGTTGCAAAGGAGGTCGAGCACGACCTCGGCACAAGCTATCAGATCCCCGCAGACAAGAGCTTCAATTTTGAAGTAACTCTTGAAGGCGTCGGCATCATCGGCTCCACCTTCGCGGCAAAGCATTCCGGCGACGCGACCGTTACGGCAGTCACTGTCGGCGCGGACGGCAAGGTCACCTTCTCGCTCAAGCACGACGAGCAGTTTGAGATCTACGGCCTTCCCGAGGGAACAAAGGCTACTGTGGTCGAGCTTAATCCCACCGCAGGCTTTACACCTAATTACTATGAAAACAACGTCCTCGGCGACGGCGCACTCATCGTACAAAGAGATGTTATTGACGTTGTTACAGTAATTAATGATTACAATCCCACCAAGGTTGATCCCGTTAACATTACCGTAAACGTATCCAAGACTCTTGAAGGAAGAGATTGGAAGGCAGATGACGAATTCACATTCGTTCTTCAGAAGCTCAACATCGACGGTACCACCTGGACCGATCTCAGCACCGCTTCCGTTAAGGGAACCGATGCTTCTAAGACCGCCGCATTTACAGACGTATTTGCAAACGCAACTTATGATAAAGCAGGAACCTACTATTACAGAATCACCGAAAAGGAAGGTTCTGTGATCGGTATGAACTATGACCGTACAGTTCACGCATTTGCCGTAACAGTCGGCGATGCTGATATGGACGGCAAGCTTGAGATCACTGAAGTCAAGCCCGAAAGAGACACCGTAACGGTTGCCTTCAGCGGCGGATCGTGGAACGTAACCGCGAACTTCAAGAACGTATATGACCTCAAGGAAACCACCGCATCCATTGATATTACCAAGCTTATCACCAATGAAAGCGGAAGCTCTCTCGCTCTCCTTTCAGGCTACAAATTTGAGCTTTATGAGGGAACGACCCTCGTTGCTACCTCTGAGCCCACCACAGACAGAGGATTTACCAGACTTAACATCACTTTCAAGGAAGTAGGCGAGCACACCTACACCCTCAAGGAGATCGTTCCCGCAACTATCCCCGCAGGCTGGACCTATGACTCGAAAGAAGTGACCATCAAGGTAAGTGTAACAGCCGATACAACCGAAGGCGTACTCGTAGCTAAATTTGCCGACACCGGCACAAACACTACCGCAGCAACCTTCACAAACACCTATGCACCCACATCTGCAACTCTTAACCTCGATGTAAGAAAGAACCTCACCGGCAGAGATCTCAAAGATGGCGAATTCAGCTTCACCATCGTTGACGCGGACGGCAGCTTCGGCAATTACACCGAAACCGTAAAGAATACCGCAAACGGCGACGTTCCCTTCTCCACCCTTACCTTCACCAAGGTCGGAACATACAAGTTCGACGTAAACGAGATCAAGGGCGACCTCGGCGGTGTTACATATGACCAGAACAGATACAGAGTTATTGTCACCGTCACCGACATAAACGGCGTACTCACCGCAAGCTACATTGTTGAATCCGCCGCAGAAAGCTACATCGTATTCAAGAACACCTATAATGCAAAATCGGTTAAGCACACCATAAGCGGTAACAAGGTCCTCACCGGCAGAGATCTTCTCAACGCAGAATTCAAGTTCACTCTCACGGCTTCCGACCTGAACGGCAATATCGCCGCAGGTGCACAGTCCCACACAGTTGAAAACCGTCTTGACGGCTCCTTCAGCTTCCCCGAGATCGAATATACCAAGGTTGGCGATTACTACTATGTTGTAACCGAAGTAAATGATTCCGCTATTCCCGGAATCAAGTACGATACAACCAAGTATATTGTCAAGATCGCGGTCAAGGACGATCTCAAGGGTCAGCTCTTTGTTGATTCTACCACCATCCACATTGCAGGCAACGGCACCGCAAACGAGATCAAGTTCACCAACGAATATACCCCCGCTCCCACGACCGGAGATATTGCTGGTAACAAGAGCTTCAAGCAGGATATTGCCGGCACCCTCACAGACAAGAACATTGCGGAAGGTCAGTTCAGCTTCAGCCTTTATGCATCCGATGCAAATTGGACCACAGGTTCTCTCATCGAAAGAGTACGCAACAAGGCAAACGGCACATTTGCATTCAAGACACTGAACTTTGATAAGGCAGGCACATATTACTACCTCGTCAACGAGTACCACGGCGGAACCACCGTCAACGGCATCGTTTACGACAGCTCGGTCTATAGGATCAAAGTTGTTATTGAAGATAACAAGACGGGTAACCTTGTTGCAACCATTCACCTTTATGACGGCGGCAACGTTCCCAAGGATGCTATCACATTCAATAACCGATACACCTTTACAAGCAGCGACAGCGTAGTTATCTCGGGCGTCAAGGTCCTTGAAAACAAGGCTCTCGAGGCAGGCAAGTTTGAGTTTATTCTTACCGAAACCACCGACAGCGCGAACCCCAAGGTTCTCGGATCGAAGTTCAATAGCGCAGACGGCAGCTTCGCATTTGAGGCTATCACCTACACCGCTCCCGGCACCTACACTTACACAGTACACGAGGTAAACGGCGGTCAGACCATCGAAGGTATCACTTATGCTAACGACGTTTACACAGTCACCGTTGAAGTAAAAGACAACGGCGAGGGCAGACTCGTTACAACCGTAACCGGTAACAACTTCAAGTTCACCAATACTTACTCCGCAAAGGAAGTAACCGCTACCATCGGCGGCACCAAGGAACTCATCGGCAGAGATCTCAAGGACGGCGAATTCACATTCATTCTCAAAGATTCTGCAGGTAATGAAATCAAAGCCATCAACAAGAACGGTAAGTTTGAGTTTGAAACACCTCCCTTTGACAAGGTAGGCACCTACACTTACACTGTAACCGAGGAAAAGGGTTCTCTCGGCGGCATTACATACGATGCACACAGCTACACCGTAACCGTTACCGTTACCGATGACGACAAGGGTCAGCTCGTTGCTTCCGTAAGCGGCGGCGATGCTATCAAGTTCACCAACAATTATTCCTCTGATAAAGCAACCGCTACTATCAGTGGAACCAAAGAACTGGTCGGCAGAGACCTCAAGGATGGCGAATTCACCTTTATCCTTAAGGATTCCGACGGTAAGGAAATTGAAGCTACCAACGTAGGCAAGAACTTCACATTCGGAACCCTCACCTTTGACAAGGTTGGCGTTTACACCTACACCGT
>JAZSOQ010000126.1:0-8933 GCA_045537015.1 Eubacteriales bacterium | reverse complement strand
ATTGTATTATTGCCACAAGAGCGAAATAAGGGATATGGAAAAGAAGTGTTTGCCGATTTGATTGCCCGAAACACTCAAGTGAGAAGAATAAAACTCGATGTTCAACAACGAAATAAATCGGCGTTCGAATTTTATAAGAAGCTGGGCTTTTATGTAATAGGAGAAGAAAATCAACCCGTTAATGGAGAGAGTGTACCGTATTTTAATATGGTATTAATCCTATAAAAATATTTCAACATTTGTTGGTAGAAATGTTAGACACCTTTTATCACGTTTAAGGCAGAAAAAAGCAAGTCGAAAGACTTGCTTTTTTCTATCCAAGCCGCAGGCTTGGCATATCATCACGCGTAAGCGTGTATATCATCGCTGCAGGCGTATATCATCACAATCTGCGTGTATTTTTGCGGCTTGATGATATACAACACTTCGTGTAGATGATATACAATGCTTCGCATTGATGATATACACGCCTTCGGCGTGATTTGTTTTTCTGAGCTCAGCAGATTTATGCTATGCAGCTCATCCTGTATCTCTGCCCACTCTTCTCTCACCGTCATCTGAGGGAGAATTACCGTTATTCAACCCACGGTTGAAGTAATTCGACACTTGGTATGTTGTTTTTATGCTTTAGTTGTGATATAATATACCTAACGAATCGTAAGGAGATATTTCGAATGGATAGAATTAACGAAATTTTGGCAGAAAACATTTCAAAGTACAGAAAGAAAAGTGGGTTGAGTCAAGTTGAACTTGCAGAAAAATTGGGGCTTTCGTATCAGGCAATATCCAAATGGGAAACAGCTAAATGTGCCCCCGGATATTTCTCTTCTGCCGTTGATGGCTGAACTATTTGAATGTTCGATCGATGAACTGTTTTCATATATACCAAAGGTTAAAAGGGAAACGCATAACGTGCTGCCAGGTGACTCGGTTCCGGACGGTATGAGAAAGTATGTGGCTGATCAAATTCGATATCAACTTGACTGTGAAGGATCCGCAAACGAGTTTTTAGAAATAATGGCAGAAAATCTTTCCGGCGAATTTGAACTAACTGACGAGAACATTGAGCGATTATTAGATTCCTATCGCGAGCTGTATAAGGGTATGAGAAACAAGAAAAAATAAAGGTTCAAGAGAGCGAAATTTTCCATTTAATTATATTTCGCCCTTGATCACGTCTCGGCTGAAATATTTCGCGTTGTGCTGACTACCCTCCCCAACCCCTCCCGCGCGCGGGAGGGGATATTATTTTCAATCAAAATGAAATTTCCCTCGGCAAATTTCTACCTTTTGTCTTCTTCCTCTTTTCCGCCAAACTTCGTTCGAGCCCAGCGCGCTTTTATATTACCTTACCATCCCCAACGCCCCGCCCACTCCCCCCGACTGCTATGCAGTCATCCACTCTGTCATCCCCCGAGGGGGAACAAAATCGGCAAGGTTCCAAAGTCGGAAAGGTTCAATATAGATAGGGCGGTTTAATTTGTAAAGGATTGAGCCGTCCTATTTACTTTTCGACGTTTTTATGGTATAATCTAACCAATCAATTAACTTGAATGGGTCGAAGAGTATGAACTAAGAATGTTACTACCGTGATTTTGAGGAGGGTTAACAAAATGAAAGAACAGTATTACGCAGCTTACGAAAAACGTTACCAAGCCGCATATTCTGCTGGAGCAGAGAGATGGGGCAATTCTCCTGAAGATAAAAATCTTTACAATTTATTGAAAAACTGGGTTGAAGAAAATGATCTTAAAAGTAAGAAGGTAATCGAATATGCTTGTGGCGAAGGTGCTTGTGGAGTTATATTGTCCAAGCTTGGATGCGTATATTATGGAGTCGACATTTCTCCCTCAGCAATTGAAAAGAGTAATAAATTATTAGCAGAATATCCAAATGCAAAATGCGAAGTGCTTGATATGGTAGCTGAGTGTGCAAAGGGAAGTTATGATGCGGCACTTGATTGTATGGGTTTGCATATGTTGGTTACAGATAACGATAGAAAAAGCTATTTGAGAAATGCTTACCATTCACTAAATGAGGGTGCTCCGATGTTACTTCTTCGAGAATCATATCGTAAAGAAGGGGTTTACAGTGGAATTGTAAACTCAATAGAAGAATGGGTTCAAATAACAGGAGAAGACTATACTACACCTCAATTGCGTCAAGTTAGAAATGCAAAAGACGGTAATAATTTAGAGGTGTTTGTTCCGACTCTTCCAGCACGTGCAAAAGATAAAAATGGTTATGTCAAGGAAGTAGAAGAAGTGGGCTTTGCTGTAGAGAAATTTGTAGAAATGAATGTAACTAACGGTATTGTAACTTCTGCTAATATTTACCTGAGGAAAACTAAATAAGAAGAGTCATCAAATCCAATATGTGGTTTTGTAGACTCGAAAAACACTGCGTGTTTTCCTCGTTAGCGATTTGTTTTCTAACGAATACTTGCTACTTTGTTGCAGATTGTCTACGACAATCAAATTGCTAAATTCCAATTTGTCGAGCAGATAACATAAAAAGCCAGAAGCCACGGTTCATCTCGAGCCGTGGTTTTTCTCAATAAACCGCATATATCCTTGACTTTCCATCGATCTTATGATAAAATATAAATAATACTTCACCCGATGGAGGAGAAATTAAATGAAAATTCCCGTGAGCTTGATCGTTGACGATCCCGCGCCAATCATTTCGGTATATTATGAGCACGCCGGTCGCCAAACTACTACCGACGGCAGACCGCTTATTCCGACTTTTCCGAATGAGTTTCTCGATCGCTTTTGCGACATCGTGGAAAAGCACGGAATCAAAGGAAAATTCTCCGTTATTCCGATGCCGGGAAACAAAGGAGATATTGTAAACGGTCTGGATGGCGTCGGCAGAGAGGCGCTTGACGAGTGGCTTGATACCGTCAAAGCGCGCGTGTTGCCGTATTTTACTGTCGGTCCCGAGATGCTGACGCACCACAAGGCGGTAGATCTGACTACCGGCGAAGCTCTTCCGATGAATGAGCGCGATTGGGCTTCCACGCAGGACAGAACAACGCTGATTCCGTATATCTCCAAAGCACTTGCGATTTTAAGGGATGCCGGATTTTCTCCGATCGGTGTCACCTCTCCGTGGGATTTCGGAATTGAGGTTGAGGACGAATACGAGGCGTCGATCTCGCGGGCTGTTTATGAAACGTGCGGATCGAGGGAAGCGTGGTTTTTCCTGCGCCAACTTCGTAACGTACCGAAGGCGAAGCCTTGGATTGCACTTTCGGAGGAGGGAAGAACGCTCGTTGCCATTCCCGGTACGCTTAAGGATTGCACCTGGCAGACGATCAACTGCCCCGATGTGAGCGACGAATACGTCAGCCGCGTTGCCGATGAGATCATCACGGCGGACGGCAAAGAGGGCGAATTTGTCCGCGTGCTTTCGGGCGGCGGCTATCCCATCATTCTGTCACATTGGCAAAGCCTGATGTCAAACGGCCTTTGCACCGGACTTCGTATTCTTGACGAAATCGCGAGCCGCATCAATGCGCACTATTCCGACAGAGTAGAGTGGATGAGCTTTGAGGAGATAATGCGTTTTGTGGTCGACAACCCGGCGGATCATCCAATACCCGATTGCCGCCTCAAGGCGTAAAAGAAAGGATATATAATATGGAAGAAATAATGAAAAATATGTACGTCGTGGTCACTGACTATGTTCAGCCGAACACGGGCGAGGATGTTTCCGATGCTCTGCAGGAGCTTATTTTGTCGAATCCTCAAAGAACGATATTCTTCCCCGACGGGGAATATCTTCTCTCGAAGCCGATCTGCACTCCGGCGAATCCGGCGCACGCGGTTTCGCTCAAGCTTGCTACTTTTGCAAAGCTCAAGGCTATGGATTCGTGGACGGAGAAGGAAGCGGTAGTTCGTATTGGCGCGGCGGAGCCCTTTAACACCATCTATATTCCCGGCTCGAACTATTATTTCGAGGGCGGTATCATTGACGGAAACGGACGCGCAAACGGTATTTCTATCGACTCGGGGCGTGAGACCTCGATCCATCACGTTTCGATAAAGAATACCGAGATCGGCATCCACATCAAGTGGGGCGCAAACAACCGTTCGTCCGACGCTGACATTTTCAACGTAAACATCGTTGGAAATCATTCAAAGACCTCTGTCGGCGTGCTTCTTGAGGGACACGACAACACGCTCACGAATATGCGTATTGCGGGCGTGCACGTGGGTATTCAGGCGGACAGCGGCGGAAATATTTTCCGAAATCTCCACCCGCTTTATACTTATGGCGGCGAGAATGCGGAGGATGCAAACTTCCTTACCAGCGTTGCGTTTATGGACAGATGGAATGATAATTACTATGACATCTGCTACAGCGACCAGTTCTGCACGGCGTTTTCGATGCAGTCGAGTTCGCGAAATATCTATACTAACTCCTACATTATGTGGTATACCAGCCGCGGCGGCGTCGAGACGGCGTTCAAGGTCAACGGCAAGTTCAATTCCGTAGTCAGAACTCCCCGCATAAATTTCCACAATGACACCGTAAACGCCCTCCTCACCGTAACCGAGGAGAACGGCTCGGGAATCATCGAGAATCCGATGATAAATCACGAGGAGTATATCACCGATAAGACCTACAAGGAATATCTGACGGGAATGGTTATTACACCAAAAAAATAACAGGTATAATACAATGGAAATGAACAAATACGATGTTGTTATTGCGGGCGCGGGGCCTGCGGGGATCGGCGCGGCTTTGGAGGCGGCTCGTTCGGGTTTGAAGACCGCTTTGATCGAACGCTACGGATGTGTCGGAGGCAATCTGACTTTAGGTTACGTTGGCCCTCTGCTTGGAAAGGTCTGCCCCGGCACTGTTGCGGAGGAGATCGAGGACGCAATCTGCGCGAAGCGGGGAGCTGTTCCCGATTTTGAGAAGGCGAAAATTGCGTTGACCGCGCTTCTTGACGAGGCGGGAGTTGACGTGTATCTGCAGACTTGCGTTATAGGCGCCCAAAAGGTCGGCGAGAAGATAGAAAAGATAGATACCGCAGGAAAATTCGGTAATATTTCGTTTTCCGCGGAAGTGTTCATAGATGCGACGGGCGACGGAGATCTTTCTGTGCTGTGCGGATGCGGTTTTGAAATGGGCAGGGAAGGGGACGGCCTTGTTCAGCCGGTCACTTTGATGTTCGTGATCGAAGGAGTCGATCCGAATCAGCCCCTGCTTTGCCGCCACGAGGAGGACTATACCGATCTCGGAGACGGAAGGGAGTATCTCGACCTTTGCCACAAGGCGTGCAGGACCGGCGAGCTTCCCGAAAACGTCAATATTGTCCGCCTTTACAGCACCGGCAGAAACAGCGAGCGCATGGTCAACGCCACGCAGGAAAACCGCATCGATCCCCTGGATCCATCGGATGTTTTCAAGGCAGAGGCTTCGCTTCGCCGACAGATCGGTAAGATCGTGGATTTCCTCAAGAATAATATTCCGGGATTTTCCGATATCCGCATCAAGGGAAGCGCATCGACTCTCGGCGTCAGAGAATCGCGCAGAGTTTTGGGGCGTTATCAGATAACCGAACAGGACTTGATGGAAGGCAGAACATACAGGGACTCGGTCGTTCACAAGGCGAATTTCTGCCTTGATATTCACAATCCATCGGGCGCGGGACAGTCGGTACACGCCGAAAAACGTCCCGTAACGCCGCCGCTTTATGATATTCCGTTTTCGGCGATGTGCCCGATAGGATGCAATAATCTGATCACTGCGGGGCGGTGCATTTCGGGCACGCACATTGCCCATTCGTCATACCGCGTGATGAGGATATGCATGGCAATGGGACAGGCAGCGGGCGCGGCGGCTGCGGTTATGCTTCAAACACGCACCGCGACCGATACTGTCGACACCGATCTCATTCGCCGTCATCTGATGGATCGCGGTGTCAAGCTGGAGGACTGATGATGGGAACAAAAATGATGATCGTCATGCGGCGTGATCTCAAAATGCGAAAGGGCAAGATCGCGGCGCAGGCGGGGCACGCTTGCGTCGATGCCATCCTTGCGGCGCTGAAAAAGGAAGACCGCCTCGGCGATATTGAAATGACGCAGGGCGGAATGACGCTCAAGAATATCGACAAAGCACCCACTCCGCTCTCGGATTGGTTCGTCAGCGGTTGCACGAAGGTGTGCGTATACGTGGATTCGGAGGAAGAACTGCTCTGCATCGCCGCAGAAGCGGAAAAGCGCGGGATCATTGCCTCCGTCATTACCGATTGGGGACTGACGGAATTCCACGGCGAACACACCAAAACCTGCCTCGCCCTCGAGCCCCTGCCCGCCGAGGTCGCGGATGAATTGACTGGCGGTTTGCCTTTGTATTAAAGTATTATTCGCCAAATATTGACCAAGGGACAAGAATTATCCGATCCGATTCGGAATAATCTTGTCCCTTTATCAAAAATATTTCCAAAACCTCTTGACATTAGAGTTGACTCTAATGTTATAATATATGTAACATCTTATATGGGAGCAATGACTATGGGAAAAGGTTTTATACTGCCAAATGATCTGCGCAGATTTTCGCTTAAGCAAGCATTGAAGAGAATTATTCCTTGCTTGGTTTTGTTAGTTTTGTTCGGAAGCGTTCTGATAATATGGGGCGAACGGATATTCAATAACACCAATGATGTTTTTAGAATTTCGGGGTATTTTCTCATTATGCTCATACCTTTTGCGCTGACGGGCGTTCCGTTCAAACTGCTTGATAGGACGTATTTCGGAGTGGTTACGGATGTCAGTTTGATTACCACGATAGATAACGAATCCTCTGCCTGGCCTACGATTGAGGGGGCGTACAGAAAAAATACCATTTATCTGACTGTTAAGCTGCCCGACGGAAGGCAGATACGCAGAAAAGCGCTTGAAGCGAGGGTCGGCAGTCTTCAGCCGATCGACCGTTATCAAAAAAATGACCGTGTTTTTCATTTGTATGGAAGCAGATATACTGTCATTCTTCCGAAAAGTCAAGATAAAACTTATATATGCTCTATATGCGGAACGACAAATATGACCGACGACATCGTGTGCAGAGCGTGTGGGCATACTCTTATAAAATCTATAAAAGGTGGTAATAACTATGAAGAATAATGTGGCAAAATATTTTTCGCAAAAGAGCTTTTCCGTGCTTGATTTGATATGCATTGTCATTGCAGTGATCGGAGCGATCGTGGGTACGGTAGTATGGGGCGGCGGTCCCATTGGGTTTGGCTTGCTTGGGATTTCGATAGTAATCCTTGTCATTTCGCGTTCAACGCGCGCGAAGGACGAGGAAGTTGATAAGGCGTTGTTGCATCTGCTTGAAGAACACAAGATCAATACCGCAGTTAAAAATTCTGTTGCGGGTTTTGATCTTGAAGGTAAAGTTGTTAGAGGTAAAGATCAGAAATTGCGCTCGGCGTACTATTTTGTTACTTCATTTGATTTCCTTGAGGATGGTATTTCAGTCAAGTCGGTGAGTATCGACCTCATAAACGGAACGGTGGCTGAAAATGAATACGCAATAGGCAAGGACGAGCGCGTCACTCTTGTCGAAAACGGCATTTCGGGTGTTTCAAATAAAAAGTCGTACCGCCTGTCGTGTGAGTGTTGGGGTGGGGTGAGTGTTCCCGTCTCCGTTGACGATCTCGAGTCCTCAAAACTGATTGAAAAGGTATGCAAGGAGAAGAAAAATTGATAAAGATCAGCGAACTCGCAAAAATTTGCGGAACGACAACGCATACTCTTCGATATTACGACAGCGAGGGCGTGCTATGCGCCGACCGTGTCGATGCCGAAAGCGGATATCGCTATTACTCGCTTGATGCCGTTGAAAGATTCAAAAAGATCACGTTTTACAAAGAAATGGGCTTCTCGCTTGACGAGATAAAAGAGATCTTCTCGATGTCCGCCGAGGACGCGCAGCAGAAATTATTTGCCAAAAAGAATGAGCTTTCCGCCAAGGTAAACAAGCTAAACAATAATATTGCCGCGATAGATACCATCGTCAGCGCGTCCGATCGCTTTTATCCGAAAATCAAGGATATTTTCAGTATGCCATTTGAAAATGATGAAAATGTCATAGGCAAATGGGAGTTGTGCGGGCGGATCGGTGAACTCTCGGATATTTTTGGGTCTTTGAGCGATATGATCGAGGTCGAAACCGACCGCGAGCTTTATTTTCTCCCCGGCGGTGCACCCGCGTGGCGTTATTTCTGGACAAAGGGCGTGCTTTACAGGATCGCGCCGAGATATAATTTTGCAATACCGAATAATTACAGGATCATTATATATAAGGAAGAAAACTATATGCTCCTTGATTATTTGTATGATAGGTGCGTCGAAAAAGGCGAGCCCGGAGTGCCGCTGCTTTATCGGCAGGTTGACAATAAACCGTATACCGAATTTGATATACGAAAGAATAAGGATGATACCGATCGGGATTTTGAGGCGGACGATGCGGTTGTTGGTGAATGGGAGGTTTGCGATTACGTTCCGAACGCGGAGCAATTCGAGCCAAACAAACGCTTTACCGCGGACGAGGAATGCTATACCAAGAAACTGCTCTTTTCGCCGCGCGGATTATGTGAAAAAAGCGTCCGTCACGGAAAAAGGAATATAAAACTTTTGCTGCGATATACAAAAGGCTTCGTACTTAACGATAAGGAAGCGACCGCAGAGGCGTACTTAATAAAGGAATTTGCGGGCGAAGAATATCTTTTCGTTCAGCACAAGTCCGGCGATTACTTTTACGGCGGCGCCGCGCCGCATCTGTATGTTTTCAAAAGGAAAGAATAGAATCTAAGGGGCTTAGTCATTAAGACATATTTTACTATTCTTGTTAAGAAGAGTGCTAAAATAACATTGCGCGCTCTCCTTTCACCGCTTCCGCGGTCCCCCTTC
>JAZSOQ010000052.1:0-20093 GCA_045537015.1 Eubacteriales bacterium | reverse complement strand
CGTAAAATCCGCCGCCAAAATCGAGAGGGCGTTTAGCACTAATAATTACAGGGCGATCAACAATCGTGTCGCTTCCGTGATATACTATCATAATTCCACTCCCCTGCACAAATATTCATAATAATAATATCATATTTTTTTATAAATGTCAATGAGATTTTTTGTAAAACTGCCGTACAGATATAAAAACGCCCCGAAAACTGATGCTTTCGGGGTGCGTGTGAGACAAATATTGCTGTTTATTGGGTGGTGGATTCTTCGGGCGGGAAATATGTGACCAATCTTACTGTTTCTTTATGATCGGAATCGGATAATGCCAGAAAAGCTACCAAAAATTCGATTCCCTCTGCGGTGTTGTAAAAGTACCACGTTCCTTCAATATAACTTTGTCTTTTGGGTAGTACGGGAATTCTCATATTGTCCTGCTTTCTCTGCGGCAGTCCGGCTATGGCGTATACTTCCTCGTAAGTCATACCGTATTCTATTTTTAGCATATCGTCAAATGACGGAAGATCTTCCTTATCGGGATCAAGCTCCGGAGGGAAGGATACCTCGGTTTCCTCGACCTTCGAGTTGCTGCCGACACTCCCAAGACAGGAGGTCAAAGTGACGGTTAATAATATGAGAACTAATAAAACAGATATAAATCTATTCATCGGATAAACCTCCGTTTAGTTAATTTAATTATACTATATCTTGCAAAAGAAATCAATACCCGCAAGGACAAAAAATGAAAAAACACCCCGAAAACTTACGCTTTCGGGGCGAAATCAAGATAAATATTGCGGTAGTTATTTTTATAGGGTGAAGGAGCGAAAACCTCCCGCAAGGGGAGGTTTTACTCCTTCCGAACCGCCTGCGGGACGCAGTCGGTTCGAAGCGCAGGGGAGAGTTTCGCCGTCTGCGGACGGCGACTTAAGGCTCCGCCTTAAGAATTCGCGAACTTTTGAAAAAGTTCGATCAAAACTTTCCGCTGCTGTTGTCTTTTATTTGATCGAAAATTTCCGCTTGCGGAAATTCACCTTCATTTTGCCGAAGGCAAATCATCATTCGGCGAAGCAGCGGCTCTGACGGTTTTCCATTGGAAAACGGCGGTGTTTAGCCGCCGAGGCAGAGTCGACATTTGCCGAAGGCAAATACTCATTCTGCCGAAGGCGGACTATCATTCGCGCGAAGCGCGACAGAATCACTTACCAACGCAGAACCGCGAAAATATCCCATCCGCAATATCCGCGCCAACCGCTCCGTGCCCGCGTCCGTCGAGTTCGCATAGCCTTGCGGCGGCGTCCTCGAGGCAAACTCCCGCAACGTCGGGCGGGAAACCGTCATTGAGAGAAGACAAAGCTTCTGTAAGTGCATCAATTACTCGCAGGAGCGCGTCATGCTGGCGCGCGGATGAGATAACGGCGTCGCGCTCGGTGTCAAGCTCGCCGTCGATAAAGAGGCGGTTGATAAGGCTCTCAAGCTCCTCGCATCCCTTGCCGCTCTTGACGGAAAGAGTTACGCAAAGCTCAAAGCGCGAGGCGAGAGCGACTGCCTCTTCATTGCGCTCAAGGTCGGATTTTGTAAGGATGGCAATAACCTTTCCGCCGTGCGACGAGAGCTTTTCCGCGAGTGCAATATCGTCCTCGGAAGGTGCTCTCGATGAGTCGATCAGAAAGAGAACAAGCTCCGCCGAGTCGATCTTTTCCTCCGCGCGGCGAATGCCGATCCGCTCGACCTCCTCGGATGTTTCACGCAGACCCGCGGTGTCGGAGAGAAGAAGTGTGACGTCGCCGTAGGAGACCGTCGCGGTCAGAATATCGCGCGTGGTGCCCTCGATGTCGGTGACGATAGCCTCGTCCGAGCCGACGAGGAGGTTATAAAGTGTGCTTTTGCCCGCATTTGTGCGTCCGCAGATGACGGTGGGGATGCCCTCTGCGACCGCTCTGCCCGTCGAATAGGTCGCGGCGAGCTTCTTTGCCGATGCAATCAGAGCCGAAAGCCGCCGGAGCACCTCGTCGTCCGAGATCGAGCCGAGGTCTTCCTCGGGAAAGTCCACGCGGGCGTAAATATCTTCAAGAAGCGTGGTGATCTCGCGGCGCAGGGTGTCGCAAGCCGAAGAAAGCGCACCGCTCATACCTCCGCGAGAGAGTTTAAGCTGTGCCTCGGTGCCCGCGTCGAGGAGCATACCGAGAGCCTCTGCCTCGGGGAGTGAGAGCTTGCCCGCGGCAAAGGCTCGGCGAGTAAACTCTCCAGCCTCTGCACGTCTTGCACCCGCCGCAAGCGCGGCGGAAAGGACGGCGCGGGTGACGAGAATTCCGCCGTGACAGCAGATCTCAACAGTGTCCTCGCCCGTGAAGGAATTCGGCGCGGCAAAGCGCGTGTAAAGCCCCGTGTCGATGCGCCTTCCGCTGTCCGGGTCAACGATCTCGCCGAAAAGCGCGGTTCGGGAAGCACTTTCGGAGGGTATCTTACCGTTTATTCTCTTAAAAATTCTGTCGCCGACGGCATTCGCCTCGGGACCCGATATACGAACGAGCGCCACACCGCCTTTGCCTTGCGGGGTCGAAATTGCGGCGATCGTGCTGAAATCTGCTCTGAAAGGCATAATTTGTACCTCGTAATAAAATGTAAGTGAAAAGTGTAAAGTGGAAAGTGTAAAGTTAAGGAAACTTTTCTCGCTTTGCTCGAAAAGTATTTATTAAAAAGAAAATTTCCGAGTCTTGGCGAGGAAATCCACCTTAACTTTTCACTTTCCACTTTACACTTTTCACTTAATAAAAAGCCGCCGATAGATCGGCGGCTTGTTTATTATTCAGCGTCAGCAGAGTTATCGAGATAGATAACGATCTTGCGGTTGTTTTCGCTGCCGATGGAGTTGGTGCTTACGCCCTTGATGGTCTGAACCTCGGAGTGGATGATGCGTCTCTCGTAGGGGTTCATGGGCTCAAGCATAACGCTTCTCTTGTACTTGAGAACCTTGTCTGCCTGCTTGCGTGCAAGTGCGCGGAGGGTTTCCTCTCTCTTTGCGCGGTAGCCCTCAATGTCAAGGGTGACTTTGAGGTAGTCGCGCTTCTCGCCCTCGTCGCGGCGGTTTGCCGCAAGGTTGAGAAGATACTGCAGAGCGTCAAGGGTATCGCCGTGGTGTCCGATAAGGATCCCGGAGCCCTCGCCGGAAACGTCGATGATGAGCTCGCCGTCCTTGCCGTCGCGGGTCTCGATCTGTGCGGTCAGTTGCATATCGGCGATAACGGTGTTGATGAAGTCGATCGCAGCCTGCTCGCCGCGGGGAATATAGTATGCGCTGATCTCAGCATCGGCAGAGCCGAGTCCGAGGAATCCGCGCTTAGCCTCGGCAATAACGGTGTACTTGATCTCGCTCTCGGGTGCGCCGAGCTCTGCGGCGGCAAGAGTGAGTGCTTCTTCAACCGATTTTGCCTTTACGGTTACTTCTTTCTTCATAATTTCCTCTTTAGATTAGTTGTCTTTATTATCGTGCTTGCGGTCGTCCTTGAGGGGAGCTTTGGAGATCGCGCCGCTGTCGTCGGTCTTGATCTCGGGCTTTTCCTCCTCTTCCTTTACGGGAGGGACGTAATCCTCGTCATCCTGATGGAAGAGCGAGGCGGGATTGTACTTCGTTGCTTCGGGGTCAGCATTGCCCTTCTGCTTCTTCTTTTCGGGCTTTCCGCCGTATTCCTTCTCGGCAGCCTTGTAGTCCTCCTCCGTGAAGGTGGGAACAGGCATTGCCTTCGACATAATGATCTGCTTTATGGTGCCGAGGATGCTCTTGAAGATCCAGTAAACACCGATAGCCGAAGGAACGATGAAGGAGATCCAAACGCTCATCATGGGCATCATGATGTCCATGGTCTTGTTCGAGCAACCTGTCTGCGCATCCTGCTCGGCATTGCCGGTGGTGGGCTGATAGGTGAACTTGCGGTTGATCTTCATCGAGCCGAAGTAGGCAAGGAAGGTAAGAACGGGAATGAGCCAAAGGAGGCTGGGGGTGTCGATGCTGGGAGTTTCGGCAAGGTTGATGCCGAAAACGGTGAAATCGGGCATTTTGTCGGCAATAGCGGCAAAAGCGTCGTAGGTTTCCTGACCCGAAATGCCAAATCCCTTGACAGAACCAACGCTGTCAACGTAGCCGATGATGCCGGAGAAGAATTCCATGCCCTTTTCCTTGATGATGGAAATGAGCTCGATGGTTCCTCTCTGCGAGTTTACGGTAAGTCCGAGACCGCCCTCTTCAACAGCCGCGGTCACGTAGGTCTGCATTGCTATGATAGCATTTTCGCTTACGTGGAGCACGTGCTGGAGGGGGTTGATAACAACCTGATAAAGTGCCATAATGACGGGCAACTGGATGAAGAGTTGCAGACATCCCTGGAAGGGGCTGAAATTCTCTTTCTGATACATAGCCTGGATCTCCTCGGAGACCTTGAGCTGTGTTGCGCGGTCGTTGCGACCCTTGTACTTATTGCGGATCGCCATTTCCTTCGGACGTAATTTTGCTTGTTTAATGGAGTTTTGCTGTTGCTTGATGGTGAAGGGAAGAAGAATGATCTCAACTATGATGGCGAAGATGAAGAGCGCCCAGACATAGTTTCCCGTGATAGAGTCAAGCCAGCCAAGGAATGATCCTATCCAACCGAGGATGGTATCAAACATTTGTCTTTTTCTTCCGCGCGGACCGCGGAATTTCCTCTCGTGTTATTCGGCGGAATCTTGTCCGTCGTCGCAGTCATCGTTACAGAGACTGATACCTCTCGGGACCTTATCCCGATTTCGCAGACCGTGCTCGGGCACGGGGTCGTATCCGCCGGCGCAAAAGGGATTGCAACGGAGGATCCGCCATACCGTCAGTATGGTTCCTACGATAAAGCCGCGTTTTCTGTATGCCTCAAGGGCATAGGCAGAGCAAGTCGGCGTGAACCGACAAGTGGGATTCGATTTCAGTCTTGAAAGATATTTTCTGTAGAATTTAATAAGAGCGATACACAGATATTTCATTGAATTTCATCTTTGGGTGCAGGCTTTTCGATGAGTCCGACGCGTTTTAAGCACCAAGTCAGGTCCTTTTTGACGTCCTGCATCGATGCATCCGCTATTTTGGCACGCGCGGCGATCACGATGAGATTGCCGTGCAAGAGATGTCCCTCGTCCTCGATCTGTCTGTAAGCCTCGCGCATAAGTCTGCGCGCGCGGCTGCGGACTACGGCTCCGCCGATCTTTTTGCCCGTGGTAAGTCCCAGGCGATTGAGCGGACGGTGGCAGGGGTCAGCCTTCACATAGCGGTGGTTCTGGCGGTCGGAAAGAGTATAGACGGCAACGTATTTACCCGGCGCCGACTTGCCCTTCGCATAAGCCTTTTGATAAAGGTGATTTTCTTTGATGGGTGTGTTTTTCATTGTCCTTGTGCTTCCGTTGAAAAAATGATTTGAAAAAGGGTAATTCGTCGAAATAACCGGCGTGGCAGACAGATTAAATGTCGGCACTCGCCGGTTATTTCGGGTAGCCGTAAGAGAGTCGAACCTAATCGCCTCACGGCAATTAATTTTCGCGTCTTTCGGCGTGATTTTACTCGCAAGGTTAATACCTTGCTTCGCAAAATCCCACCAAAATCCATCAAAAATTAATTCGCCGTGAGGTGCGAAGCAGTTTTGACGGATCAGATTTTTTCGAGAACAAAGTTCTTTCCGCAGTTAATATATGAATATTAACAAGGGAAGAACTGCAGTTGTCGGGAAAATCTGTCCGTCAAAACCGATTTTGTTCGACTCTCTTACGGCTAGAGATTAGCGTAAATTGAAAACTTTAATTAATAGGTAAGGCGCTTTCTGCCTTTTGCGCGACGTCTCTTGAGTACTTCTCTGCCGTCACGAGTTCTCATTCTCTTTCTGAAGCCATGCTCCTTCTTGCGCTGACGCTTTTTGGGCTGATAGGTTCTGAACATTTGTGGCACCTCCTTGAGTGATTATTCGGAAGCGTTTGGTTTAATGCCAACGGCAGCTACGATAGATAATGCTGCCAAATACGCTCACACACAATGACATCGTATATTATAATATTAATACCGCTTTTTGTCAAGAGGTATTGCATAAATTTTTTGCTATTTCGGGAAAAATGATGATCTTTTATCGGAAAGTTCACGAAAAGTTTGCAAAGTTGCTACCTCCGCGGAGGTCGCGTGATATGCCTTCGGCGTTATATATCCTACGGATACGATATGCTCCGCGCGATATATTCCGCTGCAGCGGAATGTTAAGGTTAATTTCCGCTGAGCGGAAATTTTCCTATTAAAACACGTTCCGCTTGCGGAACATATCGTATCGGCAAAGCCGATATATCGTGTGTCAACATATCGTGCCGAAGGCATATCGCGCGCCGTCCGCAGACGTCGCTCTTCCTTTATCCCGCCACACATTGACAAAGCCCAATAATAATGCTATTATATAAAAGGAAGCAAAAAATATTTTCCTTTTTTCGAAAAAAGCGTGACCGGGCGGTGCGGAAGGGTACTTATTAAGTGAAGGGACAAGAAATGATCGAAAGGAGGCAGACAATGAAGGACGAAAAGATCATCGAGCTTTTTCTCTTGCGCGACGGACGTGCGCTTGAGGAGGTCGATAAAAAGTACGGCGACCTGATCTATTATATCGCCTCGAATTTCCTCGCACTGCGCGAGGATAGGGAAGAGTGCGTCAATGACGTCTATCTCGCACTCTGGAATGCCATCCCGCCCACGGAGCCGAAAAGCCTTTCGGCGTTCATATCGGAAACCACGCGGCATCAGGCAATGAAAAAATCGCGCGCGAACAACGCCTGGAAGCGCGGCGGGCAGGTCAAGATCGTCAACGAGGAGCTGCTTTCAATGCTCGACGACGGCACCGACCTTTCCGAACTATATGAATCGCGCCGCGCGGGCGAGCTGATAAGCAAATTCCTGCGCGGACTCGGCGAGGGCGACCGCCGGATCTTCATAATGCGCTATTTCTTCGACATGAGTCCCTCCGACATCGCAAAACAAATGCACAGCGGCGAGAGCAGGATCAAAATGAAGCTCTTCCGCACCCGCAAAAAGCTTGCGGAGTATCTGAAAAAGGAAGGTATAATGGTATGAAAAACGAGTTTTTCAAGGATACAAGGATCCTCGACGCTATCGATCATATCGACAGCGATCTCATAGCCGAGACAGCCGATAAGATCCGCCCGCCTGCCGCGCCGAAGAGGGAGGCAGAGCAACCGAAGAAGACAAAATTCTTCACCGCCTGGAAGCAAGCCGCCGCCCTCGTCGCGTGCGCGGTTCTTATGGGTGCAATAATTCCCGTGATATCGATGATCGTTGGAAATATAGCGCCGACAGTAAGTGATTTTGGCGACGGAATCTCCCCCTCCGGCGGACAGAGCGAGAATTTTGAAACCGAGCCCGAAAATTTGAATAATGAAAGCGAAGGCGCAGTGGAAACGGGAGCACCGACCGAGCGCATAAGCGACGGAAGTGAAGGACTTGAATATCAGATAAATGCCGACGGCGTGAGCGCGTCTTTCATTGGATTTGGGTTCTGCACCGAGGAGAATATCGTTATCGCTTCGACGTTTAAGGGGCTTCCCGTCACACAGATGAGGAACGAAGCCTTTCTATGCGGAATGGATCCGCAGTATTGCGGAAACGCGTATGCAAAGAGCATTACAGTGTCGGATACGGTAGAATCGATATATCAGGGCATTGTCGATCTCTGCCCGAATCTTGAAAGTATTTATATTGGATCTAATGTCAGCTTTATGCGCCCCTTGTTTGGCTTAGCCCCCGATATGGCATACAATCTTAAAAAAATTGAAGTATCTCCCGATAACAGATACTTTTTCGAAAAAGGAAATTGCCTTATTGAAACTCAAAGCAGAACTCTTATCCTCGCATACGGAGAAGCTGTGATTCCCGATGACGGCAGCGTAACTACGATCGGCTCGATGGCGTTTGCTTATTATCCCTATAAATTCGTCGCTATACCCGAAAGCATCGAGGTGATAGAAAGCGAAGCGTTTACTCACAGTTGCTTGGAAAGTGTTGTTTTGCCCAAAAATCTGAAAAACTTGCAAGCCCACGCATTTACGGTTTGTGAAAATCTGAAAAGCGTTGACCTGAACGGTTACACGGAGATACCGACCGGAGCGTTTGTTAATGCTAACAATCTCACGGAAATAATCGGCATGGAAAATATTACGGTTATAGGAGATCACGCATTTTCGGCGTGCCGATCGCTTGCGTCGATCAATCTTGGTGTAGGTTTGACTGAAATCGGTCAGCAAGCGTTTTATGCGAACTTCAATTTGAAAACCATCAATTTTGCGGGAACCGTAGAACAGTGGAACGCAATCAAAAAAGGCTTGGGCTGGAATACACTTATGAATGACCCCGACTGGCACGAAAAGATACCCGTTGAGTTCATTAATTGCTCCGACGGCATCGCAAAGCCTTAAACTCAATATTTTCCCTCAAAGCAGGATCCCCCGAAAAGGCGGTCCTGCTTTTTCCGTATCGCCCGACTGCCCACCCCAACCCCTCCCGCAAGCGGGAGGGGCATTTTTGAACGAAAAACAATAACAATATGCAAAAGCAAAATTAAATGTGTAAACACGATATATTCGCTGCGCTCATACGATATGTTGACACACTATATATCGCTTTGCGATACGATATGTTCGCCGAAGGCGAACGTGATATTAATAGGAAAATTTCCGCTCCGCGGAAATTCACCGAAACATTTCGCCGCGGCGAAATATATCGTGCCGCAAGGCATATCCCATCGAAGATATATCACGCTCGCAAAGCGAGCATATCGCGCGACCTCCGCAGAGGTCGCCACCCCCCTTGACATCCTCTCAAAAATATGATAATATAATATCGGAACAACAATTTGCACAAAAAATACCGTGAAAAATTATGCAGAAAGCCGAAAATTCGGAAAATCGGTGACGCGGGCGGCGCAAAACGCTTCTTGTTTAGTGAAAGGAGATAACAAAAATGGATGACAAAAGAATAATAGAACTCTTCTTTGCACGTGATGAGGAAGCGCTCGCGCAGACCGAAAAGAAATACGGCGCGCTTTGCAGATACATCGCATCGAACATTCTTGCCATCCGCGAGGATGCTGAAGAATGTGTCAGCGACGTTATGCTCGCGCTTTGGCAAAGCATACCGCCCGATTGCCCGCGCGATCTTCGCGCATACATAGGCAAATCGGTTCGAAACCGTGCCCACGAGATCTCGCGCGGGCAGAATGCCTGGAAGCGCGGCGGCAGGGTGCAGATAGTGGGGGACGAATTCCTTTCAATGCTCGATGACGGCACCGACCTCGCTGATCAGTTCGAGGCAAAGCGCGCGGGCAAGCTCATCAGCGACAGCCTGCAAAAATTGAAGGGGAGCGACAAAAAGATCTTCGTCCTGCGCTATTGGATGGGTCTTGAGATCAATCAGATCACGGAGCTGACCGGTTACGGCGAGAGCCGCATCAAAATGTCGCTTCTGCGCACAAGAAAAAAGCTCGCCGAAGAGCTGAAAAAAGGAGGTTTCACGGTATGAGAAGCAATATAAAGCCCCAAAACAGACGCCTGCTCGAGGCTCTCTGCTATATCGACGAGGAAGTCCTTGCCGACGTGCTCGCCGATATCACCGTCCCCGAGCCCTCCGCGCCTATGCCGAGGAAAAAGGCAGTCATTCGCTCGATAAAATATGCCGCCCTCCTCGCCGCCTGCGCCCTCCTTGTCGGCGCGGTGTTCCCGATCGTATCATATATTATGGGTATTATTGATCTGAACCCCGGCTCGGTCACGATCTCGGAGAGCACCGATTCCTCGAAGGTTATAAGAACGGGCTATCAGGTCTTTGGTGATGAGGTCTATTTCCTTGATACAGGATGCCTCACACGCTATCTGCCCGAAACGGGTGAGTACCGCGATCTCAGCGGTAAGGCAGAAGGTATTCCTACCCGACTCGTTAAATGCCTTTCCCAGATTGCAGACGGCAAGCTTTACTATATTTATGAGGATACTTCCCTTCCGACTGACGGGCGCTACTGCTACGTCGCGGCGCTTGATCTTTTAACGATGCAATCGGTCGATCTGTGCAAGATCTCATATCAATATACCGTCGGAAAAGGCTATGTTTACGGAGATTATTATTACTACTTCAGGTCGCTCAATATCATAAATTCGCGGGGTCAGTTATGCAGAATTCCGCTCTCGGGCGGCGAAGAAGAGATCGTCAAAGCGTTCGAAGCAGAAGAAGAGCTCTTTATGATCGCGGACGGAGAGATCATAACGATCAAAACCTCTTCCGAAGTTTCCGTCGACACTATCACGGAAAAATCGGTGATCAAATCATATAATATCGAAACCGGAAACGAACGAATACTTTGGAACGGTGAGATTGCCAAATACGAAAAAACAATAAATCCGTCTTACCTTGACGGAAAGCTGTATTTTCTTGCAAGCGGTAGTCAAGGCGATGATCTTATCGCCGTTGATGTTAAAAGCGGAAGATCAAAAATCATTATAAGCGGGATCGCAAGCTATTGGCTTATGAATAACGGAATATATTACTATCCTTTCAAATTGCGCGAGGTTAATTATCGTTCACCGTTTGCTGCCGAGCCAAGTAATTATGAAACCCATGAATCAAGCATTTTGCGTTATTGCGGTCTCAATGGCAAGAATGATCGCGAGGTATATAGCAACTCAGACATAACGGCTTTTTATCCTGCGGAGCAGATCATTGCTTGCGGAAAAATGATAGGCGATTTCTGCGGCACTTTCCCCGAGCTTGGAATAGACAGCGGACGTGTTTGGGTCAAGATCGATCTTGAAAGCGGCGATATTAATGAGATCAAGCCGACGGGTTACGATTATGTTATAACCGAGGAAGACCTTGAGCGGATAAATAATGCGTGGAACGCAACTTATCCCGGGAAGAGCAAAAATTTCCGTCGTTTCTCCGATGTGGAAAGGGCTATGAGAAGAACCCCATGGACACATTATTATTTCGGAAAGTACGGCAATACTTTTATAATCTTAGAGACTATGGCGGGAAAATGCAACTTCAGTCTGCGAGGGTATGATTTTGACTTTTATGAGGGCAGAGTATGGTTCATAAATGGCAACAGATGGTATGAAAACGCCAACGTGCCCGCCGACCTGCTTACCACGGAAGAAGCCAAAGCCTTTCACGAGGCTTTCACCGAGCATTATCTCCCACTTATCACTTACGAATATGACATCCTTTCTTTCACGCCCGATATTGAAACGCTCGAAGAAGATGAAATGAAGAGTGTCAACGAGGCTTACGAAAAGTGGTATGTTGAGAAGAAGTATGAATCTACCAAAGACTATGATAAGGCTTATAAATCCACCTACAGCAGCATAGGCTATCACCCGCACAGGTTTTTCAGAGCATCGAACTTTGAAGAATATCATTATTACGGCAAGATAGGCGGAAAGATATTCATAGCAACGGAAGAGGATACTGCGACAGCTTTCACCACGACCGAAATTGCGGGTTACAGATTTGTTCTTGGTGGATATGATTCGCTTCCTCTTGTATATTCGGACGGTGTTGTTATAGAGCTTTTGGCAGCTTATGAACAGGGAATTGTCAGCAAGCAGGAGGTTGCCAAGGTACACGAGAGACATCTGGCTTATTACTACTATTATTTCGACGGCGGACGCAAGGAAGAGCCGATACCCGATGAGTTAAAGATTGCGGATAACCCCGAAAATTCTTCACCCATCGAACTGACCGATGCCGAAAAACGCGAAATAGTTTGGGAGTATATCGAAAACGATAATGACCTGAAATACACCTTCGGCATAAGATGCTACGGCAAGTTTGACGGAGGCGCGTATGCCGTAATGATTGACGGACCGAGTATGTATATGCAGATGATCGCGACCGAGAACGTTGCCGGTTACAGATTTACATTCCCGAACAGCCAGCCTATGTATATTTACAAGGACGGCGTTTTCTATCGCCTTGCAGAAGCTTACGCGAGGGAAATTATAAGCAAAGAAGACGTTGCGGAAATTCAGTGGGGTAAAACCCCGATCGCAGATTGATACGAATATTTTCAGGGCGGGATCCTTCATCCCGCCCGCTTTATATCGGATCCTGTATATTTTTCGATGCACTTGACATCAGTTCTCCTATATGATATAATAAAATCGGAGAAATTTCAAAAAAAGTGAAACTTTTACCGCAGAAAAACCGTCTTTAATAATAGAGAATAATAGTCAATTGTAATAGTCGCGGAATTATAATAAAATTCGTTTTTTCGGCGGCTTTGCCGACCGAAAAAACACCGCCGAGGGGAGCCGTCAAAATCTCCGATTTTGGCGACGGCGATAAGCGCGCGTATCCCCGCCGCGCGGGTCTTCAATTGTAAAACGCAGTTTTACAATTGGCTAAAAAAGGAGGCACACCGCTATGAAACTACGAAAAAATGCGATCATTTCGCTTCTGCTCGCGCTTATTTGTTTTTTCGCCGCTTGCGATGAAGCCCCCGCGGGCGAGTTGACCCTTGCCGATTTCGTTTACGACACCGAGATCGCTCCCGATCACGTCATAACCGAGGAAGAGCTTGCCGCTATGAACAAGGTCTGGCGCGCCGAGTTCGGCAAAGATCTCGCCGCAACGCCCGAAGAGGCGATGAAAAGACAACCGTCCGGCGATTTCTATTTCGGCAGATACGGCAGGTACTTCGTCTTTTACCGCATCACCGCTGAGTTTGACAATTCGTTTGGTTTGGGAAGCCACGCCTTTACGCTTCCCTACGGCACTATGCTGTTCCTGACGGACGATGAGGTCTACGACCAACAGCAAATGGCGGCGTTTAATCTTTTCCCCACCGAATATATCGACGCCCTGTATGATTGTTACGAAAACACATATCTTTCATATAAGCCCGATGCGGTTTTGCGAGAGGGCGAATATGTCCTCACCGAAGCCGATCTTGCGTGGATGCACGGGATGTTTGAGCACTCCCCGAAATACACGGGAGTGGATACTCTCGGCAAAGCTATGCGCAGAGAAAAGGACGTCGCTTATTATTTCGGCAAATTCGGCGACACCGTCATCGTCTGGAATCGTCAGAATTACAGCGAAAAGAAGATCTTCACGCTTTGCGGCTATGAATTCAACTTCTATAGCGGCGCGGTGCTGTTTTTCGACCCTCAAGGACTTTATAAACCCGAAACCGAGGGCGTCGAGGGCATTATGATCGCGGAAGAGTGGAAGGCGTTTTACGATCATTACGTCGAGTACTATGTTCCTCTCAACTCGGATCCTTACGTCGCGCTCGAGTTCACCCCGGAGCTTGAAAAGCTTACCGAGGATGAAATGAAAAAGATAAACGAGGCTTATGAGGCTTGGAATTACGAGAAGAGGTATTCGTATTATTACGAAATGTATATTGCGGCAAAGCAGACTCCCGCCGATGCAGCAAAAAATGCCGACAGCGCCGCGTATACAATAATGGGCTACGACCCGCACCGCTTCTTCAATGAGGAAAATTTCAAAACTTATCAGTATTTTGGCAAAAAGGGCTCAAAGATCTTCCTTGCAACGCAAGATTCTTATGATACACTGACGGTTTTTGAGGTAGCAGGATATAAATTCATCCTTGACGGCGCGGAATCCGATGTTTTTGTCTGTGAAAACGGCAAGGTCACGCCCCTCGCCGAGGCTTACGAGAAAGGTACCGTAACCAAAGCCGATGTCGCATTCGCGCACGAGCGGCATCTTGCATACCGCGATTCTCTCCTCAGCGGAAGAGAGGCGATCGACCCGCCCACAAGGCTGAAGATCGGAGAGCCCTACCGCGAATCGCCCATCACACTTACCGAGGACGAGCAGCGCGAGATCGTTTGGGAGTATATCGCAAATTCAAGCGACCTTGAATACGAGATCAATTCGACCTATGCCGTCCGTTGCTACGGCAAATTCGGCAACGTGTATGCCGTTATGATCGACGGCCCGTGGATGTATACCGATGCTCTCAGGAATGAGGTCATCGCAGGTTATACCTTCTCTTTCCACAACGGTCAGCGGATGCGTATATATAAGGAAGGCGATTTTTACAGTCTGAACAAGGCGTATGAGCTCGGTATCATCAGCGAGGAAGACCTCGTCGCGATCGAATGGAGCAAGAGCGCGCCGTTCACCTACACGACCGAGTTTTCGCCCGTCAAGCTCGAGGGTTGGGAGCTTTATACCCTTGTAGAAGACTATATCAAATACTGCGGTCATGCCAAGGATACGGTGTACTCCATCCGATGTTACGGCCATGGCAATCAGGGCAACGCGTCGATAATCGACCGCAGCGACATCGTGTTCGAGCCAAAGAAAACGAGCGAAACCGTCGCGGGCTTTGAATTTATCTATCCCACCGAGCAAAAGATGACCTTTTTCCTGGGTGAATACAAGCCCATGAGCCTTGCCGAGGCATACGAACAGGAGTACCTCACCCCCGAGAATATCAAAAAAATTCACGAAACCTACCGCGCGGCACATCCGGAGCTTTATAATTGATCTAAAACAGCGGTTTTTGCCGCTGTTTTTCTTCCTTGACAAAAATTTCGCGATATGATACAATTAATTTGCAGAATTCCGTTACCTGCGGGGACATTATTTCGTCTTATAGGATGAAGGGGGTATGAAGATGGATGACAAAAGAATAATCGATCTCTTTTTTGCCCGTGACGAGGCGTGTCTTCGCGAGGTGACGAAAAAATACGGCAAGCTGATAATGCACATTGCCGAAAACTTTCTTTCAAGGCGCGAGGACGCGGAAGAGTGCTTCAACGACGTTCTTTTGGAGCTGTGGAACCGCATTCCGCCCGAGACCCCCGGCGACCTGCGGGCATATATCGCCGCGATAATCCGGAGTCGCGCGATAGATAAGCTCCGTGCGGAGTCGGCGGGCAAGCGGGGCGGAAACGTCCTGATCGTCAGCGACGAGCTTCTATCCGACCTCCCCGACGGCACAACTCTTTCCGAAAAGTACGAATCGACCCTCGCGGGCGAGGTGGTAAACCGCTTCCTCGAATCGCAGGAAAAGAGCGACCGCGCCGTCTTCGTTATGCGCTATTATCTGATGGAGAGCATCAAGGAGATCTCCGCCCGCACGGGCTTTTCCGAGGGCAAGATCAAAATGCTCCTCATGAGAATGCGCCGCAGACTTGAAGAAGAACTGAGAAAGGAAGGAATACTGCTTTGAAAAAGAAAAATGAAAAGCTGATGACGGCTTTCGACCACATCGACCCGCGCTACATCGGCGAGGCGATGGAGTATTACGCCGAAAAGCCCGCAAAGAAGCCCGTTTTCACCAAAAAAATGAACCGTTTCGTCACCGTAGCATCGGCAGCCGCCGCGTGCCTTTTGATCATCGCACTCGCGCTCCCCTCTTTGCTGATCGAAAGAGAACACGGAAGCTACACCCCCACGTCCGTCCGTGCTGAGGATACGAATTCCGAAGTTCAGACCCCGCCCGAGCATGACGGAAGCAAGGGTCTGATCTATGAGATAAGAGAAGACGGCGAGACTGCCCGCTTCGTAAGCTTCGGTGCCTGCACCGAGGAGACTGTCGTGATCGCAAGCAACTATGACGGTAAGCCTGTCGTTGAGATGATAATGGGGCCCTATTGGGATCACAGAAACAGCGGTGACAACGTTCGTATGAATGCAATGAGCTCATACGGAAGCAAGGACGTCAAGCATCTTATCATATCCGACACCGTTGAAAAGTTCGACGATACTATTATGAAGTGCTGTCCCAATATTGAAAGCGTTTATATCGGAGCAAAGGTCGGCAATCTCCGCACATGGCTATTCTCGAGCGGTGAAGGAGAAAAGATAGAAAAGATCGAAGTTTCCCCCGATAACGAGGTCTATATGAGCGGCGAAAACTGCATTATCGAAAAAGCGACCAAGACCCTCATCATCGGATGCAAGACAAGCGAAATCCCCGATGACGGAAGCGTTGAGATCATCGGAGGCCATGCTTTTTCGGGTGCTGCCGGACTCACCTCTATCGTGATCCCCGATTGCGTAACCACGATCGAGAGCGATGCCTTCAGCTGGACCTCTATTGAAAGCATTACCCTGCCCGCAAATCTGCAGAAGATGGGCACAGGCGTATTCGTCGGATGCCAGAATCTTGTAAGCGTTGACCTTAACGGCTTCACTCAGATCCCGCGCATGACGTTTAGCAGCTGCACAGCGCTCAAAGAGGTAAAGGGCAGCGAGAATATCGTTGAGATCGCAGACGACGGATTCGATTTCTGCAAGGGTCTTGAGAGCATCACCTTCGGCAAAGCACTCAAAAAGATCGGCTACGGCGCATTTTATGCTTGCACTGCCGTTATAACCTACGAAGGCACGATCGAAGAGTGGAACGCAATCGAAAAGGATGCAAAGTGGCATACTTACACCGATGCAAACTGCGTCCTCAAAAAGATCGTCTGCACCGACGGCGAATTTGTCCCCGTTCCGCAATGGCCGGGTAAAAATTAATATCTGATCCAAGGGACCGATCCGCGTGATCGGTCCTTTTCTTGACAAAATAACCGTGATATGATAAAATTATCTTGTGGATCCGTTACCCGGACTGTGATTTTTCCGTCTTATAGGATGGAGGTGTGACCATGACCGACAAAAGAATGATCAAGCTTTTCGCCGAGCGCGATGAGGAAGCTCTGCGCGAGGTGATGAAAAAATACGGCGACTTTTGCCTTGCGATAGCAAAAGACAATACGCCAACGACCGAAGAGGCGGAAGAATGCGTAAACGAGGCTCTGATCGAGCTTTGGCATCACCTCGCCGAGGATAAGCCGCGCGATCTGCCCGCGTATATAGCCGCGACGGTCGCAAGGTGCGCGGGAGGCAACGTTGATCCCGCACTCTACAAAAAGCATATTAAGAAGCAGAAGGGCAATCCTTTGCCCGCCATTGCCGCGGCAGTGCTCGTCCTTTGCCTGATCCCCGCCATTTGGTTTTTGCCGAAAAATACCCAAACCGAAGACACAACACCCGCGGATACGACACTCGCAGACACCACTTTTATTCCCGAATCCACGGAAGTAATTGAAGAAACGACTGCCCCGCAACTTGAAAGCGACGGCACGCAAGGTCTGCTTTACGAGGTCGCCGAGGACGGAAAAAGCGCGCGATTCATCGGATTCGGTGATTGCAAAGAGGAAACTGTGCATATTGCAAGTAATTACGGCGGTCTGCCCGTGACAGAGATGATCCTCGGCGAGCTTTGGGCTCTTGCCGACACCGAAGATCCGCAGATCAAGAGCCTGACCGATTACGGCAGCCCATACCTGAAGCATCTTGTCATTTCCGACACGGTCGAGGTGGTTGCCGGTGCGATCATTTCTTCTTGCGCCAACATTGAAAGTGTTTATTACGGCAAAGCTGTGCGCGACCCCGGTATCGGATGGTATACAGGATATAAAACGCACAAAAATTTCACCTCTTTGGAGGTGTCGCCCGAAAACGCAATATATTACAGCAGCGGCAACTGCATCATTGAAAAAGAAACGAAGACCCTCGTGCGCGGATGCGGCGGCAGCGTTATTCCCGACGACGGAAGCGTCGAGGTCATCGGCAAGCACGCGTTTGCTTTTATCAGAACTCTTGCATCGATCAACCTCCCCGAAAGCGTGAAGGTTATCGAAGAAAGTGCTTTTGAAGGATGCATGACACTTGCCAAAATAGTTCTTCCGAGCAATCTGCAAAGCTTGGGAGAAAGTGCTTTTACACATTGCACCGGCATTAAAAGTGTCGATCTTAACGGCTTTACCGTTCTGCCCAAGGCTGTTTTTCAGCGATGCAGCCGTCTCGAAGAGCTGAAAGGAAGCGAAAATATCACCGAGATCGGCGAGGAAGCTTTCGATAGCTGTTCCAAATTGAATATCACCCTTGGCTTGTCGCTCAAGAAGATCGGTAACTATGCCTTTCTCGACTGCGGCAACAGTATTCACTTCAACGGCACGAAGGAGGAATGGAATGCCATTGAAAAGGAGCACTATTGGTGTTCCTACTCACGCGCAAGCTCCTCGACGATGGGGCTTATTATCTGCACAAACGGAGGCGTGAAATCGAATCCGCAGCCCTTGCCTCCAAGCAAGAATTCTTAAGGCAAAACCCGCTTCAAAAAGCGGCCTTCTCATAAGGATGATAAAAGTCATCGTGATACAATATCGCGATGGCTTTTCGATGTTATAAAGTTTTAACTGTATATCATGGATTTGCGGAGGACGCAATAGTTATATTCCGACTTCGTCGGAGTGATATTATACGGCTGCGCAGTGTAGTGATATTGTTCGGCTTCGCCTCACAGTGATATTTTATTCGCCATAAAACTCGCGAAGCGAATACCACTCGGCAATAGCCGAATATCACTGCGAAGCAATATCACTCGCCGCAGGCGAATAAAACTGCCCAACTTCTTTATGAGAAGTTGGGCAATGCAGCGGGTTTATCTTATCTCCTCATCGCTCTGATTGCGTTGAGCACCGCAATGACCATGACTCCGACGTCGGCGAAGATGCCGAGCCACATGTTGGCGAGTCCCAGGGCGACGAGCGCAAGGCAGCCGAATTTGACGGCGAGCGAGAAGATTATGTTCTGTTTTACGATCGAAATACATTTGCGCGAGATGGCGATGGCTTTTGCGACGTCGCGCGGGTCGTCCTTCATCAGCACAACGTCCGCCGCCTCGATCGCGGCATCCGAGCCCATCGCGCCCATCGCGATTCCGACGTCCGCGCGCGCAAGCACGGGCGCGTCGTTGATCCCGTCGCCGACAAAGGCGACTTTCTTTTTGTCCGAAAGAAGTCCCTCGACCTCGCCGAGCTTATCCGCGGGCAAGAGAGACGCGCGGTATTCGGAGATCCCAAGGGAGCGGCTGACCTCCTCCGCGATAGCCTCGCCGTCGCCCGTCAGCATCACGCATTTTTCAATGCCGATCCTCCCCAGCTCCGCGATAGCCTCGCGTGATTCTTCCTTGATCGCGTCCGCGACGAGCAGAATTCCCGCAAATTCGGAGCCCACAGACACGTAAACCGCCGTCGATGCTCCCGAACATTCGGGTGCGTCCGCAACAAGCTTGCGGTTTCCGACTGCAACGGGCACGCAGTCGATCTCGCAGGTGACTCCGAGACCGCCCTCCTCGCGCAGATTCGTCACGCGCGAGAGCTCGATCTCGCCGCCAAACGACGCGACGATGCTTTTTGCGATCGGATGCGTCGAAGATGCCTCCGCGTGCGCGGCAAATTCGATGAGTTTTTCCTTATCGATTCGATTTTCGATAATTTCCGTGACCTCAAAAGAACCGCGTGTCAGCGTGCCGGTTTTGTCGAGGGCGACAATTTTGACTTCGGCAAGCGCTTCAAGGTAATTTGAGCCCTTGACAAGCACTCCTTCGCGGCTTGCACCGCCGATTCCGGCGAAAAAGGTCAGCGGAATGCTGATGACCAGCGCGCAGGGGCAGCTGATGACAAGGAAGGTCAGCGCGCGGTAGAGCCATTCGTGCCATTCGCCGAGCCCGCAGACGGGCGGGATCACGGCAAGCGCGAGCGCCGCGCCGCAGACAGCGGGGGTATAAACGCGCGCGAAGCGCGAAATGAATTTTTCCGATCTCGATTTGCGCGAGCTTGCGTTTTCAACGAGCTCGAGAATGCGCGAGACCGTCGATTCGCCAAACTCCTTTTCGGTGCGGATACGGAGAAGTCCCGTCAGATTGACGCAACCGCTGATGACGGCACCGCCCGCCGCGATCTCGCGCGGTACGCTCTCGCCCGTCAATGCAGAGGTGTCAAGCGAGCTTTCGCCCTCGGTCACAACGCCGTCGATCGGCACTTTTTCACCGGGACGAACGACGATGATCTCACCCACTGCAACCTCGGCGGGATCGACCTCGATGACCTCGCCCTCGCGCAGCACGTTCGCAGAATCGGGGCGGATGTCCATCAGCTCGGCGATATTCTTGCGGCTCTTACCGACCGCGATCGACTGGAACAGCTCGCCCGTCTGGTAAAACAGCATGACCGCG
>JAZSOQ010000131.1:0-9468 GCA_045537015.1 Eubacteriales bacterium | reverse complement strand
TAAGATGAAAAATATCATTGATCAACTTTTGGAAGATTTTCTCGCTTACGCTCGAAAAACAGTATCTTATTAAAACGCCTCATTCGTCACGCTCCCGCGTGCCACCTTCCCCCACCGGGGAAGGCTGATTGGTTAGTCGTTTACTCATCGCATTTCAGCGAACAATGCTTGGGATATATAATAAAGTTGGTTAAATAGGAATATTTTATTGAAATATTTAGCAAAAACTTCATTACGAGTGCAAAATAATTATAATAAAAATATTCCAGTTTGCCAAAACAAAATTATAGCAATATCCGATGCTCGCTGAAAAGCTAAAAGTTATCGACCAATCTATCAGCCTTCCCCAGTGGGGGAAGGTGGCGCGGGGAGCGCCGAATGAGGTGTTTTAATAAGATACTGTTTTTCGAGCGTAAGCGAGAAAATCTTCCAAAACATACTTGAATACTTTTTAACTCAACTCTATTTAGAAGTATCAATTGCTTATTTAATATTATAGAGTTCTTTAATGTTTGATTTATTGTTTCCTTAACAAATCCGATGTTTTTATTGATTTTCTCTGCGGAATATGCTACAATTAATATGTCGATATGCACAAAAAGAACCTTCCATGTTTGTGTGAAATGACAAAAATTCGTCTTTTGGGAAATAATTATCGAAAATCTGTTACGGTTGTGACCTAAACCGCAACTTTATTAGTGAAGGGCCCCGAAATGCGGCAATGCTGTCAACTTGAGCGTTGACAGCATTGCGGTGAAATATTTCGCCTTTGGCGAAATGTGAAATCTTGCTGTCGCAAGGTGAAATTCGCGCCTTGCGCGAGTGAAATCTTTCGCTTTCAACGAAAGGTTGAGGTAGAAATTTGCTGAAGCAAATTTCATCTCTATTGAAATACTCTCAAAGTGCCAGCATTGCGAAACGCCGGAAGGAGAAAGACCGATGAAGGATGAACAGATAATCGAATTATTCAACGACCGCGACGAGCGCGCGATAAGCGAAACGCAGGCGAAATACGGCGAGCATTGCAACCGACTTGCGGGCACATATCTGCAAAGCCGCGAGGACAGAGAGGAATGTCTGAACGACGCTCTGCTCGCACTTTGGAACACGATCCCGCCCGAGTCGCCGCGAAGCCTTTTTGCCTATCTTTCGGGAATCGTCCGCAATCTCGCCAAAAGCCGCAGAAGGGCATCCTTGGCGCAAAAGCGCGGCGGAGAGGTGCAGATAGTCGGCGAGGAATTCCTTGCTATCCTTGATGACGGGAGCGATCTCGCCGCCGAGTTTGAGGCAAGCCGCGCGGGCAGGGTCATCAACTCCTTCCTCGAGCGCTCCTCCGAAACCGAAAGAGATCTCTTTGTGATGCGCTTCTACTTCAACGAAAGCTATCCCCGGATCTGCAAGCTGACGGGATTTTCCGAGGGCAAGGTGAAAATGACACTCTCGCGGATGAAGGGGAAGCTGAAAGACGAATTAAGAAAGGAAGGTTTTATAGTATGAAAAAGACGAAAGACGAAAGACTTCTCGATTCTCTTGACTATATCGATGAAAAATACATCGCGGGAGCAGAGAAGTATTACAAAGCTACCCCCGCCACCCGAGTTGCCGAAAAATTCGCAAAGCGCAACAGAATGCTGAAGATAGCCGTTGCCATCGCCGCGTGCCTTGTGCTCCTTGCGGCGGCAGTTCCCACAGCGACAATAGTTATCGAACGTGGCGAATACACCCCGCCCACCGTCGGCGCGGAGAACAGCGGCGTTGAGCTCGAGCTCCCGCCCCAGTATGACGGCAGCCGCGGTCTTCAGTACGTTATCAACGAGGACGGAAAGACGGCATCTTTCGTAGGCTTCGGAAGCTGCACGGATGAAGATATCGTCATCGCGTCCTATTACGAGGGCTTGCCCGTCGTCGAGATGAGAAATCAGCCGTATTACGATGAGGATCATCATTACAACGACTTTGCTTATGGCAGCAAATATGCCAAGAGCATAACCATTTCGGATACCGTAAAGCGCGTCCTCGGCGCGATAATCGATGAATGCCCCGATCTTGAGCGTGTTTATATCGGCGCATCGGTTGAAGCATTTCAAGTTCCGTTGCCTGCTTTTCCCTCAAAGGTGGTTAGTATCAAGGTTTCTCCCGAAAACAAAAATTATTCCGGAGAAGGAAACTGTCTTGTTGATCTTCGCGACAAACGCCTCGTTTGGGGATGCAACACATCGATTATTCCGGATAACGGAAGCATTGAATCTATCAGCGTGGGCGCATTCTATAATGCCGAGCACTTCAGCGCGGATTATCTGCCGGAGGGTATAAAAATAATTGAACCGACTGCATTTGCTTATTGTTACGGACTTGTGAATCTCCGCCTGCCGAGTACTCTTGAAAAAATATGGGGAAGCACCTTCCATAATTGTATAAATCTCGAAAGTGTTGATCTTAACGGTTATACGGAAATACCGCCAACTATGTTTCAGGCTTGTTCTTCCCTGAAAGAGATCAAAGGCAGTGAAAAGATCACGTATATCGATACCTTGGCATTTCAAGGCTGTACCTCGTTGACAATCAATCTCACTCCGGCGCTTGAAAAGATAGACGAATACGCCTTCGCGTTTCTTTACAGGAACGGTGAGGCCGTGATCAATTTCGCAGGAACAATGGCGGAATGGAACGCCATCGAAAAGGCAGAAAACTGGAAGAGCAACAGCTGGCTCATCACAGTCAACTGCACCGACGGAGTCATCAAATTAACAGGTAAATAAAATATAAAGCCGAGCGCACCCCGCGCTCGGCTTTTTTAATGTGTAAACACGATATATTCGCTCCGCTCATACGATATGTTAGCACACGATATACCTCCCGGCACGATATGTTCGCCAAAGGCGAACGTGAAATTAATAGGAAAATTTCCGCAAAGCGGAAATTCACCATCATTTCGCCGCAGGCGAACTATCATTCGCGCTCTGCGCGACTATCATTCCGCCGCAGGCGGATCATCATTCGAGCGCAGCGAGACTTGCATTTTCCACCAATATATGCTACAATAATTATGTCATCCTGCACAAATCTCTCCTTCCATATTTGTGCAGTTCGTCAAAAATCAAAAAGTTTTCGGATTCTTGTTACTTTTTCTGAAAATCGGATTCTTATAGGGTGAAAGGAGGAGATCCACATGGACGACAAGAAAATAATCGAAATGTTCTTGGCTCGAGACGAGAACGCCATAAGGGCTGTCGAGAAGAAATACGGCGGCTTGTGCTACCACGTTGCCTCAAACATTCTTGCCAGCCACGAGGACCGCGAGGAATGTGTGAACGACGTTCTTCTCTCCCTCTGGAACGCCATTCCTCCCGAGATCCCCGAGAATCTGCGCGCCTATATTGCAAAGGCGGCGCGAAACCGCGCGCTTGCAATACTTCGCGACTCGAACGCCCGCGGCCGCGGCGAGGTGAAGATCGTCGGCGACGAGTGCCTCTTCTTCGTCGATGACGGCACAGACCTCCTATCCGAATTCGAGGCGAAGCGAATGGGCAAGCTGATCAGCGATTTTCTCCGGAGGACCGAGGAGGAGCAAAGAGAGCTCTTCATTATGCGATATTTCCTCGGAATGAGGCACGAGGCGATAGCGAAAAAGACGGGCTTCACCCTCGGCAAGGTCAAAATGACACTTTCGCGAACAAAGAAAAAGCTTGAAGAAGAATTGAGAAAGGAAGGTTTTACGTTATGAGTAAGAATAAGAACGATAAGCTCATTTTCGAGGCATCGGGGCATCTTGACGATGACCTGATCTCGGAAGTCCTCGGCAAATACGAGGCGAAAAAGAGTGTCACCAAAAACCGTTTTGCCAAAATGAACAGAGGCATCAAAATAGCCGTTGCCATCGCCGCGTGCCTCGTTCTCCTTGCGGTCGCAGTTCCCACAGCGACAATAGTTATCGAACGCGGAGAATATATCCCGCCCACCGTCGGCGCGGAGAACAGCGGCGTCGAGGTCGAGCTCCCGCCACAGTATGACGGCAGCCGCGGGCTTCAGTACGTCGTCAATGAGGATGGCAAGACCGCCTCACTCATCAGCTTCCATAATTGCACCGACGAGGTTGTGGTCGTAGCGTCACATTACAACGGTTTGCCGGTCACAGAGATGAGAAATCAGCCGCTTTGGGATCTTGATCGCGTGCCCGCCGATCACGGTTATGATAACAAGACCGTCAAGCGTCTGGTGGTCTCCGACACGGTCGAGGAGATCGAGTGGGGCGTTCTAACCGAAATGCCGAATCTTGAAAGCATATATATCGGCGCGAACGTGAAGAAAATACGTTTTGATCACAGCACCGATTCCAAGCTTACAAGCATTGAGGTTTCCCCCGATAGCAAGAAATATATCGTTAAGAACGACTGTCTTATCGACGTAACGACAAAAACACTTGTTAAAGGCGTTATCACAAGCACAATCCCCGATGATGGAAGTGTTGAGATCATTGGCGAAAATGCATTTTACGGTATTCAGTTTGAAAGCATTGAGATCCCCGAAGGAATCAAGTCCATAAATTATGGTGCTTTTGAAAGTTGCTACAAGATCAAAAGCATAGTTTTGCCGAAGAGTCTGGAGAGAATGGGATACCATGCCTTCAGCCACTGCAACGAGCTTGAGAGCTTTGACCTTAACGGTTTTACCTATCTTCCTCAAGCTGCGCTTTGGTGGTCGCCAAATCTGAAAGAGCTCAAGGGCAGTGAGAATCTTGTTTCTATAGGTCGATCTGCACTCTCAGCCTGCCCCGCGCTCGGAACCGTTTATCTTGGTACTGCTCTTGAAAAAATCGATAGTGATGCGTTCTCGGGTTACAGAAACGGCAAGTCTATCAATATTAACTATGCCGGAACACGCGAGCAATGGGAAGCGGTGGAAAAGGATTATTACTGGAATTATATGAGTGATAATATTATGATCTACTGCACCGACACCAAATTTGCACCCACTCCAAATATGGAGTTCAGAGGAACTGTAACAAAAGCAGGAACTTGATATAATCATTAAACTCGTCAAAGCCGAGCGCACCCCGCGCTCGGCTTTTTCAATGAGTAAACACGATATATTCGCTCCGCTCATACGATATGTTAGCACACGATATACCTCCCGGCACGATATGTTCGCCAAAGGCGAACGTGAAATAAATAGGAAAATTTCCGCAAAGCGGAAATTCACCTTCATTTCGCCGAAGGCGAACTATCATTCGCGCTCTGCGCGACTATCATTCCGCCGCAGGCGGATCATCATTCGAGCGCAGCGAGACTTGCATTTTTCCCCAATATATGCTACAATAATTATGTCATCCTGCACAAATCTCTCCCTCCTTCTTTGTGCACTCTGACAAAATTCAAAAAACTTTGCCATTCGATGTAACCTTTTTCCATAAACCGCTTCTTGTTTAATGAAAGGACAATCGAAAGGAGCGCTCTTATGAAAGATGAAAAAATTATCGAATTGTTCTTTGCGCGGGATGAGCGAGCTTTGGCGGAGGTCGAGAAGAAATACGGACCTCTTTGCCATTATATCGCCCTGAGCATTCTCACCTTCCGTGAGGATGCCGAGGAATGCGTCAGCGACGTCATGCTCGCGCTTTGGAACGCTGTTCCGCCCGAAAATCCGCGTGATCTTCGTGCCTATATCTGCAAAATGGTGCGCAACCGCGCCCGTGAAATATCAAGGAACGAAAACGCTTGGAAACGCGGCGGAAAAATTGCGATAGTCGGGGAGGAATTCCTCGATCTCGTTGAGGACGGAAGCGATCTCGCCTCGGGTTTCGAGGCACGGCGCGCCGGTGAGATCATAAATTCCGTGCTCGCAACCGTCGGAAGAACAAACAAGGATATCTTTATTTTGCGCTATTGGCTTGGGCTCAGCCTTGCACAGATAGCGGTGCAGACGGGCTACGGCGAGAGCAAGATCAAGGTATCACTTCACAGAACGCGGAAAAAGATAGCCGCGGAACTCAAAAAGGAGGGTATTACCAAATGAGCCTTAATATGAATCAAAAAAGGTGTCTGCTTGAGGCGATCGAGTATATCGACGACGCGATGATCTCGGATACCATGTCGCGCGTCAAGACCGACGCTGTCACGGCGGGAATGCCGTCAAGCAAAAAGCACGTGATCTGGATCAAGCAGGTAGCTGTTCTTGCGGCTTGCGCGCTGCTTCTCGGCGCGATCATTCCCGTCATAAGCTTCGTGTCGAAGAACACGAACCCATTCGGCGGCTTCGGCGCGGGAGCAAATCCGGGGGTTGAAGAAACCGAACCTCTGCCCGAAGTTGTTGAAACTGAGCCGCCCGAGCATGACGGAAGCAAAGGCCTCATTTACGAGGTCAATGAAGACGGAAAGACTGTGTCCTTCGTCAGCTACGGAACCTGCACCGACGAGGTTGTGTATATCGCATCGACCTATAACGGTATGCCTGTTACGAGAATGTATAACAAAGGCTATTGGGACGCCGAATATATCCCTGCGGATCACGATTTCAACAGCAAATATCTCAAGCATCTCGTGATCTCGGATACCGTTGAGTTTGTAGACCTTGAATGCATCCGCCAGTGCCCGAATATTGAAAGCGTATATTACGGCGCGAGCGTGGAGATTATCCACGAGCTGCCTTTCCCCGGCGATAACGGAGCGAATTTCTCGAAGGTCGAGGTGTCTCCCGAAAATCCCTATTACTCGGATAAGGGCAACTGCATTGTTGATCTGAGAACAAAAGCTCTTGTTGTTGCAACACCGACTACGGTTATTCCCGATGACGGAAGCGTTGCTATAATCGGAGTGTTTGCATACGGATCTGCGCGTTCTGTTAAATCTGTTGTAATTCCCGAGGGAGTTAAGATCATTGACCGACATGCTTTCGACGGTTGTATGGAACTCGAGAGTGTGGTTCTGCCCGACAGCATTGAAGTTGTTGAATCAATGGCGTTCCATTTTTGTAAGAGCTTAAAAACACTTACGTTCGGTAATAATTTAGTTGCATTCTCCCTGTATACTTTTCATGATAAGTATTGCCCGAAAGTGTATTACAAGGGAACGGTAGTTGAATGGGAAGAGGTTAATAAAACCCGTGCCGGAAACGCAGAAAATCTTATTCCCGTCATTTGCTCCGACGGAGAATCAAAAACCAATTCCGGAAAACACGGAGTATATCATTGGCAGTATCTTCCCGAATATGAGGCATATTGGAATCAGGTCTGGCCCGGTATTCCCCAACCCGATTGGGACCCCGAATATGCCGGCGAAGAAATGACTGTAAATTAAATTAATCACCAAAGCCGAGCGCACCCCGCGCTCGGCTTTCGGATTACTGATAAATTTTTCAATAATCGCAGATATATCAATATGCACAAAGAATAGAAAGCTATGTTCGCACTTGCAAGCAGGGGTGAAGGAGCGAAAACCTCCCGCGAGGGGAGGTTTTACTCCTTCCAAACGGTCGGCAGGGGCGCCGCCCGTTTGAAGCGCAAGGGAGTTTCGAGCTCTGCGGAGCTCGACTTAAGGAACTTTTTGAAAAAGTTCCTTAAGAAACTTCAAAAACTTTCTCGCTGCTGTTGACTTTCATTCTAATTAAATCGAAAAGATCCCGCGCGTCGCGCGGGATCTTTACCTTTAACTAGCCACTAGTCACTAGCAACTAGCCACTGCGGCGTAAGCCGCTTATTTCTGCTCCATAAGCTTCTTCGCTTCCTCACGCGCATTGGTCTTGCCTTCTGCCTTGATGTCGCCTGCCTTGGTGAGCGCGATCTTGGTGAGTGCGGGACCTACAAGCTCGTAAATGAGAACTGCAAAGAGGGTGATGCTCTGCGCAAGTACGCCAATGTCACCGCCGAAGGTGAGCGCCTGGCTTGCCATACCGAGTGCAACGCCCGCCTGCGGGAAGAGGGTGATGCCGAGGTATTTTACGATGTTTTCGTCACAGCCCGAGATCTTTGCGCTGAAGCGCGCGCCGTAATACTTACCGATGCAACGGAATACAATGTAAGCCACGCCGATAACGACGAATACCCAGTTGGTGAAAACGCCGAGGTTGAGCTCTGCGCCGCTGATGACGAAGAAGAGGATGAGAAGGGGCGCGGTCCATCTGTCGGCTCTCTCCATAAGCTCCTCGGAGAAGTCACAGATGTTGCAGAAGATGGTTCCGAGCATCATGCAAGCAAGAAGGCTCGAGAAGGCGATATGTATATGTCCGATCTCGAACTTGAGCGAGGAGATCGCAACTGTGAGCATAACGAATGTGACCGAAACCGCCATACGCTTCGAGCGGGAGAAGAAGAATCTCTCGGTGAAGGAGAAGAGATAGCCCATAACGGTACCGAGTACGAGCGAGAGAACGACCTCGATGATGGGATTGAGGATCATAGAGATGGGGTCGATTGTGCCGGTATTGATAGCGCCCGCAACTCCGAAGGAAATCGCGAAGATGACAAGTCCCACAGCGTCATCGAGTGCGACAACGGGGAGAAGAATGTCGGTTACGGGACCCTTCGCCTTGTACTGACGGACGACCATAAGGGTTGCGGCGGGAGCGGTTGCGGTTGCAACGGCGCCAAGGATGATAGCCGCGGGGATGGGAAGACATCCCTCGGGAAGGATGAAGGAAAGCGCAATAAGACCTGCGTCTACGATAACGGTGGTCACGATAGCCTGACCGATACCAACGATCGTAGCCTTCTTACCGATCTTCTTCAGCTGCTCAAGGCGGAACTCGTTACCGATCGCAAATGCGATGAAGCCGAGCGCGAGATCGCAAAGGATCTTGTACTTTTCGGGGGAGTTTGCCTCGTGGTCAAAGCCGATACCGAACTGGCCGAGGAGGTAGGGACCGATGAGAACGCCCGCAACGAGATATGCGGTTACTGCGGGGAGTCCGACCTTCTTCGCAACACGCGAGAGAAGAAGACCCGAAAGGAGCGCGACAGACAGCGTGATAAAAATGGTTGATGTCATTTTGATTATCTTCTTTCTTTGAAATATTGATTTTCACAAGTCCATATTATATCACAAATAGGAAGGATAATCAAGACTTTTGGTGATTTTTGTCATAAAATATGCGACAATCTTTTGCGCTGAATGGGAGAGGGGAGTTGGGTATTTTACCGAAAGCGGAGGGGAAAAAAGTGAACAGTGGTTAGTGGACAGTGGACAGAAATAAGTGGACAGTGGACAGTGGACAGTGAACAGAAAGACGCGAATGATAATTTGATTTGGCTATTTACATTCCATTGTGCCGGCATATAATTTAATAAAAAGAAATCGGATATTAAGAAGATTACTTCAAAATATCCGATTCCTTTTGTTTATTTCAGTTTTGCAGTAAACTGATGTGATATAATATAAGTAGAGTCGACAAATCCCCTAAGATATGGTATAATAAAAAGAAAAAGAAGAAAGAAGGACAAGGAAATGTCGAGCTACAGCAAAGAATTCAAAGCAGAAG
>JAZSOQ010000095.1:0-6250 GCA_045537015.1 Eubacteriales bacterium | reverse complement strand
AATCATCTTCGCTGAATAGTTAGCGGTTACTGCTATACTTCGTCGAGTCTGACGGTTTTTCGTAGAAAAACGGAGGCGTAAGCCGACGAGTCAGAATCGACTGTTCGCCGTAAGGCGAACTATGCCTTCCCCGGTGGGGGAAGGTGGCGCGGGGAGCGCCGAATGAGGCGTTTTGATAAGATACTGTTTTTCGAGCGTAAGCGAGAAAATCTTCCAAAAGGTTCTCATTATTTATGTAGCTGATATATTTATAGGGCTGCTTCACTCTTTTGTCAATGAAGCAACCCCTTCACGGTTATTCATCCCGATCTCTTTGATATTCAAGAATCCCATCAACTCCGCAATCGAGAATCTTGCAGAGGTCGTTGATTGTTACGGTTGTGATCGGTTTGTTATGTTTAAGACGGTCGATAAGACTGCTGCTGAGTCCGTAGGTGTTGATAAGCTTGTAAGTCGTCAATCCCTTTTCTTTCAAAGTTTTGAAAAAAGGCTCGTATGAAATCATAATTCTCACCCCCGTGTTATAAATTATAGTCGGTCAGTCAGCAAAAGTCAATACACTTGCTGTAATCTTGCAAAAAAACTTGAAAATATTTGAAAAAGCAAGATAAAAATTCCCAAAAGGTATTGCATTTTTGATTTTATTGTGATATAATATATGTGTACGTATTAGAGAGACTGAGAGAGGGCGCCAAGTCCTCTCTCATTTTCTCGAATAAACATTTTTGCTTCGGAGGTATAAATGAAACCTCAAAAGGCACAAAAACCGCAAAAGCCGATCGAACCGCTTGAGCCTCTCGCGCCGCATCCGGTCCAGCCGCCGCAGAAGCCGCAAAAGCCACTGCGCCCACTGGTCACGCTCCCCGAGCTGATCGCCGAGCATATCGAGAACAAAAAACGTCTCAAACGCGAACTCAAGAATTTTAAGAAGAATCTTAAAAGGGAAGAGAAGGCGGCAAAGGCGACCCTCAAATGGGTCAAGCGGGAAAAGAAGAATCTTAAAGATCTGAAAAAACAGAAGAAAAAAGAGAAAAAGAAAAAATGAAGAAAGAGCTTACGGGAGTTGCCGCGAGAGTCTACCCCCTGATCGAAAGCACCGTCCATGAGTGCGGCTGTGAGATCTGGGACCTTGAATTCGTCAAGGAAGGCGCGGACAGAATACTCCGCATCACCATCGACACCGACCGCGAGGGCGGCATCGGCATTGAAGACTGCGAGCGCGTCAATCGCGCAGTCGATCCCATTCTCGACGAGACCGACCCCATCGACACCTCCTATTATCTTCAGGTGTCCTCCCCCGGAATCGAGCGCGACATCACTCTTCCCTGGCACATCGTTGCCTGCGAGGGCGAGAGAGTCGAGGTCAAGCTTTTCGCACCTCTTGAGGGAAGCCGCAAGTATGACGGCGTTCTTCTCGGATTCGAGGGCGGCGAGTGCGATCCCGCAAAGCCCGTTCTCCTTGATATAGGAGAAAAAACGCTCGCGATCCCCTATGACGCGATCTCGAAGATAAAAACTTTGTTTGATTTTGATAGTATTTGACAGTATATAAATTCCCCCACACATATTCAGAAAGGACTAAACTAAAATGAATTCGGAATTTTTCGCCGCACTTGACGAGCTTGAACAGAAGCGAGGCATATCCAAGGAGTATATGATCGAAAAGATCGAGGCGGCACTTGTTGCGGCTTATAAGAAGGAATACGGCAACAACACCAACGTTCGCGTAAGCATTGACGAAAATAAAAAGGATGTCCGCGTTTTCCAGCAGAAGACGATCGTGGCTGAAGTCGAGGATCCCGAGACCGAGATCTCTCTTGAGGAAGCAAAGCTCCGCAACAAGAGAAGCACCGTCGGCAAGATCCTTGAGTTCGAGCTCAAGCCCAAGAACTTCCGCCGCCTTTCGGCAGGTGCGGCTCGCTCGGTAATCATTCAGGCGATCCGTGAGGCTGAAAGAAAGATCGCGCAGGAGGCTTATGAGGCTAAGCGCGAGGAGATCATCACAGCAACCGTATCCAAGATCGACGAGGAGACCGGCGACGTCATCATCTTCACCGGCAACGGCAACGCTCGTCTGCGCCGCTCCGAGCAGATCCCCGGCGAGGAATTCTTCATCGGTCAGAAGATCAAGATCTACATCTGCGAGGTAAACCGCGAGGCAAGAGGCCCGCTGATCACGATTTCGAGAGCACATCCCGGACTCGTCCGCCGTATGTTCGAGCTCGAGGTTCCCGAGATCCAGGAAGGCGTTGTTTCGATCAAGGGCATCGCGCGTGAGCCCGGCTCCAGAACCAAGATCGCGGTATTCTCGGAGGACGAAAGCGTTGACCCCGTCGGCTCCTGCGTCGGCGCAAAGGGTATGCGTATCAATACGATCCTTAATGAGCTTGACGGCGAGAAGGTCGACATCATCAAGTACAGCGAGGATCCCGCAGAGTACATCGCAGCGGCTCTCGCACCCGCAACCGTCGAGTCGGTGACTATGCTCGGCGAGAAGACCGCGCACGTTGTCGTAAAGGCAGATCAGCTCTCGCTCGCGATCGGACGCGAGGGTCAGAACGCCCGCCTTGCAGCAAGACTCACCGGCTGCAAGATCGACATCAAGCCCGCGTAATTATTAAAGATGGCAAAAAAACAGAACAATCCCCTGCCGCAAAGAAAGATACCGATGCGCCAGTGCCTCGGATGCAACGAGCATAAGCCGAAGATCGAGCTTATCCGCATCCTTCGCACCCCCGAGGGCGAGATAACCCTTGACATGACCGGCAAAAAGTCGGGCAGAGGCGCATATATCTGCAAAAACCCCGCGTGTCTTAAAAAGCTGCGCAAGAGCCGCCGTGCCGAGGCAAACCTCGGTGTTGCGATCCCCGAAGAGGTATGGGACGCGCTCGAAGCGGCACTCGCGGAGGAAAAGTGATGGGAAACAGCCCAAAGGAAAGGCTTCTCGGAATGCTTGGCCTGTGCATCCGCGCACGCCGCGCCGTTTGCGGAACAGTCAATGTCTGCGAGGCACTCAAGGCAGGACGGGCAGTTCTCGTGGTGACCGCCTCGGATAATTCGGCGGCAACCGAGAAAAGACTCTTCGACCGTGCAAGCTTTTACGGTGTAAAAATAATCAAAACAGATCTCACGTCCGCCGAGATCGGAGCGGCGACGGGCAAATCGCTCGTTGCGGCTATGGCGATAAATGACGCACAGATGGCATCGGCGGTCGAGAAAAAAGCGGAAGAAGCTTCCGCAGAAAACTAAAACATATCAGAATTTCGTGTCCGTTAAGGAGGATGACAGATAATATGGCAGTCGGCTCTCAGTATAAAGTGAATCAGTTGGCGAAGGACCTCTCGCTCAAGACAAAGGAACTCACCGATGTTATGGCGGCGGCAGGACTTGACGCCAAAACACAAAAAGCTCTCGAAACCTTCGAGCTTGACGTGATTTGGGAGACTCTCACAAAATCGCATCAGATCGTAAATATCGAGGACTATATCGACGGCGTGACAGGCATACCCTCTTTGCGGAAAAAAGCCGCAGAGACGAAGCCCGAAGCAAAGCCCAAGGCCGAAAAGCCCGAGGTAAAGGCGGAGGCAAAGTCTGCGAAGCCCGAGAAAAAGGCAGAAGAAAAGAAGCCCGAGGCAAAGCCCGTTGAGCAGAAGCCCGCACCCAAGGCAGAGGAGAAAAAGCCCGAGCCCAAGGTCGAGGAAAAGAAGCCCGCCGAGCAGAAGCCGCAGGAAAAGCAGAACGTCGCGCGCAGTGCGGGCGAGCGTTTTGAGTCCCGTATGAGCGCTTCGAATGAAAAGTCGAAGCAGGAAAAGCAGGAAAAGAAGCAGGAGAAGCCCCAGGAAAAGAAGTCGGGCAGAACCGCTATCGATATGCGTGCTTCCGCGCGCCCCGAGGGCGAGCGCGAGGTCGTAACCGTCAGCCCCAAGGCAGCAACTCGCGTTGTTGACACCAGAGGCAGCGGCGCCGTTGACCTTTCGAAGTACGATGACACCCTTGACGGCATCGTTCCCGAGAATATCCGCGAGGAGCGCGGCGGAAGCCAAAAGGTAAAGAAGTCCCCCGCCGCTCAGAATTCCGAAAAGGAAGGCGGAAACAGACAGGGTCAGAAGGGTCAGAATCAGGGCGGTAAGAACGATAACCGCAAGGATAATAAGGGCGGCAAGGATAACCGTCAGAATAATAAGAACGACAGAAATAACAACAACAATAACAATAAGGGCGGCAAGAACGGCAAGAAGGGCGGCTTCACTCCCGCACCCGCTCCCGCGCCCGTAAAGAAGGCTCCCGTAAAGGCAGAGATCCCCGAGGAGATCACCGTCGGCGAATTCGCATCGCGCATCAAGGTCTCCGCAGGTGAGGTCATCAAGCGACTCATGCTCATGGGCATGATGGTGACCCTCAACCAGACCATCGACTTTGACACCGCGTTCCTCATCGCAGATGAGCTCGGCGCAGAGATCACCAAGGAAGTCGTCGTCAGCATCGAGGACAGACTCTTCGAGGAAGAGGAGGATTCTCCCGAAAACCTCGTCGAGCGTGCTCCTGTTGTTTGCGTAATGGGTCACGTTGACCACGGTAAGACCTCACTTCTCGACGCGATCAGAAATACCCGCGTAACCGCAGGCGAGGCGGGCGGTATCACTCAGCACATCGGTGCGTACCGCGTCAAGATCAACGGCAAGGAGATCACCTTCCTTGACACCCCCGGCCACGAGGCGTTCACCGCAATGCGTGCCCGCGGCGCACAGGCAACCGATATTGCCATCCTCGTTGTAGCGGCGGATGACGGTATCATGCCCCAGACCGTTGAGGCTATCAACCACGCAAAGGCAGCGGGCGTTCAGATCATCGTTGCCATCAACAAGATGGATAAGCCCACCGCAAATCCCGATAACATCAAGACAGCGCTCACACAGTACGAGCTCGTTCCCGAGGAATGGGGCGGCGACGTAATGTGCATCCCCGTTTCGGCTCTCAAGCACGAAGGTATCGACGATCTTCTCGAGGCCATCCTTCTCATCGCCGAAATGGAAGAATACAAGGCTAACCCCAACCGCCGTGCAAAGGGTATCGTCATCGAGTCGAAGCTCGACAAGGGCCGCGGACCCGTTGCAACCGTCCTCATTCAGAACGGTACACTTCGCGCAGGCGACATCGTCATTGCCGGAACTGCGGTAGGACGTGTCAGAGCAATGACCGACCACACCGGCAGAACCGTAAAGGTCGCTCCCCCCTCGATGCCCGTTGAGATCACAGGTCTTGCGGACGTTCCTCAGGCAGGTGACGAGGTCAACGCAGTCATTGACGAGAGAATGGCAAGAGAGCTTGCGGAGCAGAGACGTGCTCAGGCAAAGGAAGAGGAGTTCAAGGCAAACGCAAGAACCAACCTCAACGACCTCTTCGCGCAGATCCAGGAAGGCGTCAAGGAGCTGAACGTCATCGTCAAGGCAGACGTTGCGGGCTCTGCAGAGGCAGTAAAGCAGTCGCTTGAGAAGATCACCAACGAGGAAGTTCGTGTTCGCGTCATTCACGCCGCAGCCGGAGGTATCACCGAGGGCGACGTTATGTTCGCGGCAGCATCGAACGCCATCATCGTCGGCTTCAACACCCGTCCCGACCGTACCGCGCTTGATTCCGCAGAGCGTCAGGGCGTTGATATCCGCACCTACCGTATCATCTATGACTGCATCAACGAGATCACCGCGGCTATGAAGGGTATGCTTGCTCCCAAATTCCAGGAGAAGCTTCTCGGTCATATCGAGGTCCGTCAGGTCATCCACGTTCCGAACGTCGGCTTTATCGCAGGTTCTTATGTGCTTGACGGTAAGATCACCCGTAAGTCGCAGATCCGCGTAGTACGTGACGGTATCGTTGTATATGAAGACAAGATCGCATCTCTCCGCCGCTTCAAGGACGACGTCAGCGAAGTCGCGCAGGGCTACGAGTGCGGTGTTGGACTTGAGAAGTTCAATGACCTCAAGCTCGGAGATATACTCGAAGCGTTTGTTATGGAAGAAATTGCACAGTAATTATGAAAAATGGGAAGCGTGAGCTTCCCATTTTTCAGTGGACAGTGGTTAGTGGACAGTGGACAGAAAGAACACATGAATTGAAAAATCAGCGCATCGGTAAGTCATTTGTGTCAGAGGATAGGTAAGCCAGTAGGAATCGTAGGTAAGCCCTCGTCAAGGTGGAGATTGTAAAGTTTTCGCTTGAGAAAAGTTTACAATACTACCTTGACGAAGCAGCA
>JAZSOQ010000078.1:0-2224 GCA_045537015.1 Eubacteriales bacterium | reverse complement strand
CCAAAACTTACCGCTAATGTTGTCTTTTATTTTAATGGAAATTTCCGAGCGTAGCGAGGAAATTCACCATAACTTTTCACTTTTCACTCTTCACTTTTCACTTGCTTGAGCTCTTCGAGCTCAAGCTTCAGCTCTGCAATCTTCGCCTCAAGCTCGCTCAGCTGCTGCGAAACAGGGTCGGGGATGTGGATCTGGTCGAGCTGTTCGGCTACTTTCTCGCCGTCACGGCGTACTACCTTTGCGGGGATGCCGACGGCAGTCGCGCCTGCGGGGATCTCCTTGAGCACTACCGCTCCTGCCGCGATCTTCGCGCCGTCGCCGATCTTGAAGGGGCCGAGCACCTTTGCGCCCGCGCCGACCATGACGTTGTTGCCAAGTGTGGGGTGTCGCTTGCCCGTGTCCTTGCCCGTACCGCCGAGGGTTACGCCCTGATAAAGCGTACAATCGTTGCCGATGATGCAGGTCTCGCCGATAACGACGCCCGAGCCGTGGTCGATCATCAGTCGCTTGCCGATCTGCGCGCCTGGGTGGATCTCGATGCCCGTAAGGAATCTCGCAAGCTGTGAGACCGCTCTTGCGGAGAGGAATTTTTCGCCCACGTAAAGCTTGTGCGCCACGCGGTATGCGAGCATCGCGTGCACGCCCGAATAAAGGAGCATTACCTCAATGTCGCTTTTCGCCGCGGGGTCGCGCTCGCGGACAGCCGCAACGTCTTCCATAATTTCTTCTTTAATTTCGGAAAAGAAGCATCTGCCGTCAAAGATCTTGTCTTCGATGGTCGAATAAAGTCTTCCCGAAGCCACGCGGAGCTTGCCGTAGCTCCATTTGATCGCCTTTTTGATCTTTTCCTTCTGCTCGGGTGTGAGCTTTTTCTTTTTCTTTTCGGTATCTATTTCCTTTTCATTCGTACCGATATTGATATAAATATGCATATTTACTCCTTATTTGCTACTCTCAAGCGCGGCAATATCCTTCTTGTCGAGCTGATACTCCTGCATTTCGAGCAGCTTGTCGTAGATCTCGATCATGGAATAGGGATCCGCATTGTAATCGACTTCGCCCTTATAGTATATTTCCACATTCATCTTGATGATACCGTCAAATTCAGGCATCGAGTCAAAATAAAACTGGCGGAAGGTGTAAAGCGAGGTCGTGTCCATCTCGGTTTCGTGCGAGGAAAGACGCATCGCCTTGGTATCGTCGCCGTCCTTGTAGTAAACCATCAGCGAAACGTCAAAAAGGTCGTCCTTCTTGCCGGGTGTGCCGTCAAGCTCGAAGTCGGTGGCAAGATGCTCAAGAATGCTTCGGTTGTATCGAAAAACCACCTGCGTCTGCCCCGCCTTCGGGAAGAATACAACGTCGGTCAGGAAAAATTGCGCAAATTGGTTGGTATAGTATATGGAATCATTCTCGGGGAACTGCTTGTGCCAATCCTCGTCGGTGGCGATGTTGTCCTGCTCCGCCTGATAAAACGCGAAGCCCTCGGGTCCGTACTCTGCCCAAGCCGCAGAGAGCTCGGGGTTCGAGGCTATCGTTTTGATCGCGTTCGGCTCGTTCGTCGAGAAAAAGAGACGCCAAAGCAAAATGCCGTTTATCAGTACGATGATGGCATATCCCGTGAATTTCAGAACTTTGCCGAGAATTCGCCAAAACAGCGGCGCGGGTGGGCCCTCGTCTTCGTAATTATCGTAGATATAATCTTCTGCCATAGTATTTTTCCTTTCTTATTTATCAAGCTTCATATCGCCGTCCTTGATAAGCCCGAGCGTGCGCAGGGGCAGATAAACGGTGTAGGATATGAGAGCGGGGAGAATGAAACATATTAGCGCAACGCCGAGCCAATCAATTACTCCGACGGTATCGGGATAGCCGTTCGCGGGGTCAAGCCAGCCAAGGATGATGCCGACAGGGCCGAGAAGACCGCACGTGCCCATACCCGAGTTGATCGCCGCGCCGTACATTCTCATATTGAAAACACAGGTTGCAAGCGGACCCGTCACCGCCGAGGCAATGATCGGCGGCAGCCAGATGATCGGCTTCCTTATAATATTCGGCATCTGAAGCATACTCGTGCCGATGCCCTGCGAGAGCAGACCGCCCACGCCGTTGTCGCGGAAAGAGATGACGGCAAATCCCACCATCTGCGCGCAACAGCCTGCAACAGCCGCGCCACCCGCGATCGCAAGTCCCGCGCTTGATCCAGTCGCTGCAAGACTGCCCGTGA
>JAZSOQ010000109.1:0-4900 GCA_045537015.1 Eubacteriales bacterium | reverse complement strand
AAGCGAAGCGGCGTGTATTATTATCATTACGAACAGTCCTTCGCACCCGGAGAGATCGAAGATTATGACACCGCACACAAGATCGGTTTGCGGCTTGCCGAGGAAATGTTTCCCGGCTTTGAGGTGCTTGTCGGCACACATCTTGACGCTCATGACGATGACGGTCGGCAGAGAGTCCACAATCATTTTGTCATCAACAGCGTCAGCTACGCAAGCGGAATTAAGCTTGATTACGGCCCGTATACGATTGAAAAGATGCGCCGTATCAGCGACCGCTTATGCGAGGAACACGCGCTCTCCGTGCTTCCCGAATTCAAGCAGACCTTCGATGGCAAATCAATTTCCACAAGAGAATATCGCGCCGCGCTCAAGGGTGACAGTTGGAAATTCAAAGCCATCTGCACCATAGAAAATGCAATGACGCGGGCGGCAAGGAAAGAGGACTTCATAGCGATTATGGAGTCCGAGGGCTATTCGGTAACGTGGACGGATAGCCGAAAATATATCACTTACACCTGCCCAAACGGTATGAAGGTGAGGGATAACAAGCTCCACGAATCAAAATTTCTAAAGGAGAATATGCAGTATGAATTTGCAATCAGACAACAAACAATCAACCCCTTCGGCTCTTTCGAAGCTGAAACAGAACACGATACAGGCGATGCAGACGGTGACGGAGACTCCTTACCAGCCAATCGTGTACGCGATCCCGAAGGAAGATCTCAAGGCACTTCTCGAATTTATGAGAGCGACGACGGACTTTCAGCCGGAGCTGTTCGAGAAGTTTGCGGTCTTGGAATCGAGAGTTCTGACACAGAAGGATTGGAATCTGATGTGGGACAGCATCAAGGAATGGTCGGGCAATCTGAGCCGCGATGTCAAGAGCTCGGCGAACAGTATCGTACCGAAAGTGCAGGATATTCTGAGGGAGAACAAAGAAATTCTCTCACAGGATGGGAAGACGCGAGGGCAATTTTTCTCTCGGCTGAACACCGAAACGGACAATTGGATGGAGGCTTTCTCGGATATGATTTCCGAGATGAAGAAGTGGATCATGGGCTTGATAGCGGGTACGGGTATCGCAAGCGCGTTGTTAAGCGCAGTGATCTGTCTCTTGATGAGATAACTTCCTTCTTCGCCGACGAGCGAAATCTCTATGACGATATGCCCTTTGACGAGGAAGATATGGATGCGGACAATCCTTTGAATCAGCTTCAAGCGGAAGCTCGTAACGGAAACGTCTATGCGATGTACCGCCTCGCCCGTCTGTATTTGGATGAAACCAACCGATTCTATAACGAAAGTATCGGCGATTATTATCTTGAAAAAGCAGCCAAGGCAGGTCACAGCGTAGCGCAGTACCGTATGGGCAAGATGTTTTATTACGGGATCATCTACCGAGAGGATGAGTATGAAGCTCAAAAGTGGCTGTCGGAGTCGGTAGGCAACGGCAACAAATATGCCGACGCTCTCCTTGGTAAGCTCTATGTTGAGAGTGACCTGTTCGGAGAATTTCGTAACGAAGGCTTCGACCATCTATTCAAAGCCGAGCGTAACGGTAGCGAGTTTGCCGCCTATACGCTCGGCAAATATTATATGGAGGGCAAGGTCGTGAAGAAGGATATTGCCAAAGCTATTGAGCATTTGGAGATCGCGTCGGCACGCGGAAATATGTACGCCGACTACCGCTTGGCTCAGATCTATCTCTTTGAAGCGGATATATTCGATATGGAAAAGGCTCTCGAATATTTGAATCGCTCGGCACACGCAGGTAACGAATCTGCCGCATTGGCGCTCACGCGGATGGCGAACAATCAGTTCCTTGCCGTCGCAACCAATGTCCTTGACCTTGTCGGCAGCCTTGCAAGCATCGAGAGCTACCGTCAGCCACAGGATTGCACCACAATGCCCATTAGCAGAAAGGAGCGTAAGAAGCATGAATGGGAACAAAGTATGTAAGCACACAGGGCGTATCAAAACGGTACGCCCATTCCATTGGTATATTTTTCTCTCGGAAGGAGGAAAATATATTTGAAAAAATTTGAAAGAACGAGGTAATTGAATGGGGAAAGTTTTAACCGATGAAGAACGCGAAAAGCGTATGGCAGAGGATATTTGGCTGAATTATTTCAACCGCTATCTGTTTGAACACGGCACTATTTCCGAAAAGGAATATAAGAGAATGACCGAAAAGATCGCCATAAGAAAAGCCAAACGATCTCCCGAAAGGGATGCAAGGTGAGCGTACTCACCTCGGAAGATACCGCAAGGTTCTTCCGATACATAAACGCCAAAGAAAGATTTTGGCAAATTTCGATTTGGGTATTGCATTACGAGGTCGAATGTGATATAATAAAGTCGATAGATAATGATATAACGAACTTTAAGAAAGGATGATAGTATGGATATATTAAATATCAGAACATTATTGCGAACAAAATCGATATACGATATTCCTCTGCGAGTAACATTTTATGCCCGCGTATCCTCGGATACCGATGAACAGATAAACTCGCTCGACAACCAAATATCGTATTACGAAGAATTCATACAGAAAAATGAAAAATGGACTTACGTGCCCGGCTATGTTGACGAAGGACTTTCGGGTATCTCCACGAAGAAAAGAAAGCATTTCAACGAAATGATTGCAGATGCAAAAGAAGGAATGTTCGATCTCATCATCACCAAGGAGATCTCCCGATTCGCCCGTAACACTCTCGACTCTCTGCAATACACAAGAGAGCTTCTGAATATGGGTGTAGGCGTATTCTTCCAAAACGATAACATCAATACCCTCGATGAGGATGCGGAGCTTCGTCTCACGATCATGTCATCGATTGCACAGGACGAGCTTCGCAAGCTGTCCTCGCGTGTAAAATTCGGGCATCAGCAAGCCATCAAATCAAGCGTTGTGCTTGGCAACAGCCGCATCTTCGGTTATAAGAAAGAGGATAAACGCCTTGTCATTGACGAGAGCCAAGCACCGATGGTGCGAGATCTGTTCCGCCTTTATGCCACGGGCGAATACAGTATGAAGCAGCTTGAAACACTATTCTACGAGCAGGGCTACCGTAATTATAACGGCAACAAAATTGCCCACACCACAATGTCGGGTATCATATCCAACCCAAAGTACAAGGGATATTACGTTGGCAATAAAGTGCGTATCGTGGATATGTTCACCAAGAAGCAGAAATTCCTACCGCCCGAAGAATGGGTAATATTCAAGGACGAAACGGGTGAGATCGTTCCTGCCATCGTATCCGAAGAAATATGGGATAAGGCAAACGAGGTATTGGCTCGCAGAAGTGAGGACGTAAAGAACCGTCAAGGCATCTGCAACCACGCCAATCTGCTTACGGGAAAATTATACTGCGCTCATTGTGGCACAGCATATTATCGCAGAGAGTCCAAGAGCAAAGATGGCAAGGTGAACTCCAAGTGGGTATGCTCCAACAAGATCAACAACGGCGCGGATGCCTGCCCGTCCTTCCCGATATACGAGGACGAGATCAAGCCTGTATTGTTCGAGGTGTTCAGCGAAACGAGGGTTGAGATTGAAGCTCTGCTGAAAAGCTATGAGGAAATGTTCAGATCAATGGAAGCAGACGATGAAACCACCAAACAGATGGAAGAACAGCAGCGCATCATAGAGCTTGCCGACCAAAAGAAAAACAAGCTCTTGGAGCTTGTTACGACGGGTGCTATTACAACGGCAAATTTCAAATCTATGACCGCTACCTGCGACCGAGAGGTAGAAGAAGCAAAAAGAACACTTGCGGAGCTTGAGGAACAGTTGTTCACCAAAGAGGAATACCGCAAGCATATCGCAGAGGTAAAAGCACGGCTCGATGCGGCAGTTAGGGATGCAAGCACGGGCGTTATATCAAACGAATTTGTGGCTCAGTATATTGACAAAATCTTCGTCACATTAACCGATGATGATACAGCGAAGCTTGAAATTAAGATATTTACGGGCAAAAGCACCGAAAAATGGCTCAAAAAGCTCAATGCACGGAGTAGAAGTCGTACGGGTGTCACGATGAAGAAGATGGTCGAGAAGTACGAGAACGAGCTTCAGGGCAAGAACTAAAGAAAGCTTTTGAATGAACCAAACGGGCGCGCAAGCGCCCGTTTGGTATTTTTATAAAAGCCTTGAAATGAGGTGCAAAATATGGTATAATATAATGAAAAATAATGCGCGGAGGGGAAGAATGGTTTATTTATTCCTTATGAAAAAGTGCGATGAGTTGACCACCGATGAGGCGGTGAAGATGCTTGCACGGGATTATTGCCGCCTTGCGGGAATTTCCGACGGTGATCTTACTATCGCGCGTACCGAAAGAGATAAGCCGTATTTTTTGAATAATAATTCCATCCATTTCTCTGTAAGCCACAGCGGTGATATTTTTGCCTGCGCTTTTTCGGATGAGGTGATCGGTATTGACATTCAGGAATACAAGAACCGCCCCGACGAGGATGAGCGTTGCCGAAAGATCGCGCGTCGCTTTTTTCACCCCGACGAGATAGATGCGCTCGATGCCGATACCGTCTCCGCGTTTTATAATATCTGGACGGCAAAGGAAGCCTACGTCAAGTTGACGGGGCAGGGAATAGACGGCGATTTTTCCGAGTTTTGCATATTTGATCTCGATGAATACCTTTATCAGACCGAGATTAACGGATGTTCCTTATCGCTCTGCACCCCCGACGTTTGTGACGTTGAAATAATTGACAGGAGATAAATCATGATACTTTTCTATGTTCGCCACGGCGACCCGATCTACAATCCCGACCAGCTCACGCCCCTTGGACATCGCCAGGCTGAGTCTGTCGCAAAGCGTCTTGCTCTTTTCGGAGTTGACGAGATCTATGCTTCGACCTCGACACGCGCGATACA
>JAZSOQ010000060.1:0-8245 GCA_045537015.1 Eubacteriales bacterium | reverse complement strand
AGCCCCCTTGCCCCCCGACTTCCAAAAAAGCCCGGTCCCCCATTGGGTGCCCTTTCTTTTTTGGCAGCGGCGCAAGGATTCGAACCTAGGAAATGACGGAGTCAGAGTCCGTTGCCTTACCGCTTGGCGACGCCGCTACGCTGCACATTTAATTGCACTTTGTGGTGCGGTGTATATTATAGCAGAAAATGGCGCGTTTGTCAAGTCTTTTTTGAAATTTTCTGCGAAAAAATCGGGAATTTTGAAAAATTCTCTTTTTGTATGATAAACTTTGAAAAAAGACTTTATTTTTTGTGCATTTAGTGCTATAATTAACACAGTAAAATTATCTCCCGAAAGCGAGGAAATATACGTATGGAAAGAAAAATTTGTATAAACGGCAATCCCGGGTTCAAGGATGTCAGCTTTGCGCAGACGCTCGACAGTCTCGGCAACGCCGGATTTGACGGTATTTTCACCGGTTGGAACGTTGGCAAGATGAAGGAAACAGCCAAAAAGATCAGCGACCGCGGTCTTTACTTCCAGTCGGTCCACGCGCCCTTCACCGATGCGCACAAGCCTTGGGAATGGGGACCTGCGGGCGATAAGGTTATCGATAATCTGATCGATTGCGTGCATGAGTGCGCCGAGGCGGGTGCTCCGATCGTTGTTGTTCACCCTATAATCGGCATGGATCGCCACAACCCCACCGATCGCGGAATCGAGCGTTACGGCAGACTTGTCCGCGAGGCTGAGAAGTCGGGTATTATGCTTGCCTTCGAGAACGTTGAGGGCATCGAATACCTCGAAAAGATCATTGCGGAGCTCGGCTCATCTCCCGCTGTCGGCTATTGCTGGGACACGGGTCACGAAATGTGTTACAACGGCTCAATGGACGTTCCCGCGCTCTTCGGCGACAAGCTCATCTGCACCCACCTCAACGACAACCTCGGTCAGACCGACCCGAATGTCATCACATGGCTCGATGATGCCCATCTGTTCCCCTTCGATGGCATTGCCGATTGGCAGGGAATTGCAGACAGACTTAATAGGGTGAACTATTCGGGCGAGCTGACATTTGAGCTTACTCTTGCCTCGAAACCGGGCAGAAATACGCACGACAGATATAAGGATCTCACTCTTGACAGCTATTTTGAGCTCGTTTACGAAAAGGCTGTGCAGTTTGCACAATTACTCAAGTAATATTTCGTCTAAAATAACGAATCTGTCAATATTCTTCATTTATTTTGACATTTTCTGCACATATTTTATTGACAAACGAGTAATTCTGTGCTATAATGCATATACTATCGACGTATAAATGAAACTGTTTGTCGACACTAATTTTTGGAGGAATATATATTATGACCAAGAAAGAATTTATCGGCGTTATTGCGGAAAAAGCAGGCGTCAGCAAGAAGGATACAGAGGCAGTTTACGACGCGCTTTGGGCATCCATTATTGAGAATCTCAAGGCAGGAGAAAAGGTTCAGGTTACCGGTTTTGGTACATTTGAAGTCCGCGAGCGTCCCGAAAGAGTTGCAAAGAACCCCCGCACCGGCGAAGCAGTAAAGGTCGAAGCTTCCAAGGCTCCCGCTTTCAAAGCAGGCAAGGCTCTTAAAGATACCATTAATAATTGACATATATCAAACAGCCGCCCTCGGGCGGCTGTTTGATTACAAGTTGATAACATCTTTTTGGTATAATAAAGTGAAAAAACTGTGGAGGAGCGGAAATGGCAAATATTCTTATAGCCGAGGACGAACGTGCGATAAACGACCTCATAAAACTCAATCTTTCGCTCGTCGGGCATAAATGCGAGCAGGTGTTCGACGGCGCGGCGGCACTCGAGCGCGCGCTTTCGGGAGAGCACGATCTCGTCATCCTCGACGTGATGCTCCCCGAGCTTTCGGGATTTGAGATAATCGGGCAGATCAAAACGCCCGTCATATTCGTCACGGCGCGTGTTTCGGTCGAGGACAGACTCCGCGGGCTGAAGCTCGGCGCGGATGACTATATCGTCAAGCCATTCGAGATACTCGAGCTCGTCGAGCGAGTCAAGGCGGTGCTTCGCCGAACAAAGGGCGAGAGCGAGGCTTTCGAATTTGACGGCATACGCGTTGAATTTGACACACGCCGCGTTTACAAGGACGGCGCGGAAGTGATCCTCAAGCCGAAGGAGTTTGAGCTCCTTTCGGCGTTCATCACAAATCGCAACCTTGCACTTTCAAGGGAGAAGCTGATCGAACTTGTCTGGAATTTCGACTACGAGGGCGACACGCGGACGGTCGATGTGCACGTGCAGAAGCTGCGTCAAAAGCTCGGCATTTCCGAGCGACTCAAAACCGTCTACAAAACGGGCTACAGGCTGGAGACAGGAAAATGAGATTCTGGCAAAAGACGTATATTTTAACTCTAATCCTCTTCCTCGTTTGCCTTAATGCGGGTATCCTCTCGCTGACGCTCTTTACCTACAGCAAAAGCGTGCGGTCGGCGGAGGAGAGCGCGGGGGCGGAGCAGTTTTATGTTGCCCGCTCCTTTGAGCGCGATCTCGAGGATATGCTCGCGGCAAGCAGGCTGCAGAGCCCGTCGCTTCTGATGACCTCTTACGGAAATTATTACTCCGAAAGAGGCGTATTTCTCTCCTTTGAGCGCAACGAAAAGACCGTGTTTTCGAGCCTGCCCGAGGAGATAGAGGCGCAAAGCGGAACTATATTTCATAAGAAGATCGGCGGCGTGCGGCATATCGTTATCTGCTCGGATGTGGGCGGATATACCATGATCTTCGCAAAGAACGTGGAAAGCCTTGACCGCGAATTCCGCGCGCTGACGCTGACTTATATGCTGACCGCGCTCGGCGTTTCGGCTCTGCTCGCGGCGGTGCTTTACTTTATTCTCAAAAGCCTCTCGCTCCCGCTTGAAAGATTGCGCGAAACGACGGCGAAGATCGGGGAGGGCGACCTTTCCGTCAGCGCCGACGAGAGCGGCAAGGACGAATTCGCTCTTCTCGGCAAGAGCTTCAATTCGATGCTCGGGACTATCAAAAGTCAGATGTCGGCGCTTGAGACTAACGCTGAAAAGAAGCAGATGCTCGTCGACAATATGGCGCACGAGCTGCGAACCCCGCTGACCGTCATTCGCGGTTATGCCGAATATCTTGAGCGCGCGGCGGTGAGCGAGGAGGAAAGACTCGTCGCTTCAAGATATATAGTTTCGGAGGCGGAGAGACTGACGAAAATGTCGGAAATATTGCTCGACACTGCCTACGTCCGCGAAAATCCGCCAGAAATGTCGGAAATCGCGCTTGACGAAGTCCTTTGCGGAACTGCCGAAAGGCTTGCTCCGAAGGCGAAGGAAAAGGGCGTCGAGCTCGTCTGCGACACCGAAAAGGTCACCGTGACGGGCAACTTCCTGCTGCTTTCAATGCTGTTTGATAACCTCGCCGACAACGCAGTAAAGGCTTGCACGGCGGGTGGACGAGTTGTTCTCAGATGCTCTCACGATTCCGCATCGGTCGAGGACAACGGCAAGGGAATGAGCGAAGAGGAACTTCTTCACGTCACCGAGCCCTTCTACCGCACCGACAAATCGCGCTCACGTGCCGAAGGCGGCGCGGGGCTTGGTCTTGCACTTTGCAAGAATATTGCCGAGGCGCACGGTGCAAAATTGCGCTTTGAATCAAAAATCGGAAAAGGAACCAAAGTTTTTTTCGATTTTACAACTTGATTACAAGTTGAAGATAAGTTGATGAAAAGGTCGATGTATAATTAGGGCAAGAAAGGAGAGTGCAAAATGAAAAACACGAAAATAATAATTATTGCCGCTTCGCTCGTACTCGCGGCGGCGCTTGCCCTTTGCGGATGTATGTATCTTATCGGTGAACCGCCCGAGGAAACGAAGGAGATGACACAAGGCGAGGTGACCCTGCCGCCCGTCATCGAGGAAACACCGACCGCGCAGTCCGAAATGCAGAAGAAATTCGGCGCATACGGACGTGAAGAGATTGGAGATAATGGAGAGTGTATCTTCCATCTCTTCACATGGGAGCAGGTAGAGGAATCTCTGCAGATGCGAAAGGACGGTGTTCGTCAGCCGCTGACATTCGATGAGATATCATTCATCATCAACGACACGGTGAGACTCTATTTTGAGTATGACAAAATAGTGATGCCCGATTTCAGCGATCATACCACGGGTGTTGAGATAAATCTTTATCACTCAAGTATAATACAAGGAACCTGGAATTCGCTTGAGGAGATGCATGAATACTTGTTGAATCGACTCAACAGTTACGAGAGCTGTGAGAGCGAACACAAGGTAGGATATATGACCATTAGACCATATCACGGGGATTTTTCCGAGTACCGGGATTTTGAATCTGCCTTCAAGGCGTATAACGAGATGTTGACGCAGATTGAAAAGATGATCTCCGAGCGTCTGCGAATCCTCGATACCGGAACTTTGTTTTACTGTCGGGCAGGAGGCAGCGCAAATTATAACCGCCATATGTATGGAATCTTGCTTGATGGCGGAAGCAACGGGGATTATGCACAGTATACGTCTGCGCTTGAAGACAGAATGGGAATTAAAGATAGCAAAAGCAATGTGACTTCCGTCGATACACCTTATCTGATCGGAGACAGAGGGCATAAAGCTCTCCAAGATTCATGCAGTTCCTATATTTACTTTGTTACGGATGGCGTGAGAAATCAGCTATTCCCGACGGCAGAGCTCGATGCACTCCGTCCGAGGGGACCCGTCTCTTTGTCTTGGTCAAAGACACTCCAGACAATCGGAAATCCGAGGGTCAAGTGGAATATCGACTTTGACAGATGGAAACAAACCGTTGAAGTGACATATTCAAAAATCGGCCAATCGGCGATCCACCAAAAGTATTCGGGAACCTACGAGGTCAAGGGCAATATGCTGTTTTTGACGCTTGACGACGGACTGAAGATCGTAATAAAGAATGACGGAGATAAATATGTGTTTGTCGAAGCCGTTCAGAAGGACGGAATGATAATAAGAACCGATGGAGAGATCGTTTTTACCTTAAAATGCAATGATATGATAGACAGAACAAACAAAAATAAAACCATTGCCGAAATATTTGAAATTGAAAATGTCATTAGGGTAACAGCCCAAAAAAGCAACCCATAAAAACAAAAGAAGCTTTTCGCCTCGGCGAAAAGCTTCTTTTTGGTAAATGTTAATTAAGAAAAGTATCCCCGCCGAAGGATTCGGTCGATTTGAAGAAGATGATAAAGTAGATGGGATAATAGGTGATCTTGCCCACTTCCTTGATCTCTCTGTCGTTCGAGAGGACAACTCCGCGAGTGACGGGATACTCCCTGTTATCAAGAAATTTATCTATTGCGCTGTGGATCATATAATCTCTTCCGCTTTTTACCTCAATCGGAAGTACGCTGAGTTCTTCATAGTCATCAACCAGAAAATCAACCTCGCCTTTGGTACGGTTATCGTAATAATAGAGGTCGTGTCCGAGAGCCTTGAGCTGACCGGCAACAGCTGTTTCGTACAATGCACCGAGATTTACCGAACGCACGTCATCCAAAATCGGCTTGGTATTGTGTCTGAATAAAAGATTTGAAAGCAGGCCGACGTCGTTCATATAGAGCTTCAAAAGATTCTTGCCCTGCGTTTGGCAAAGCGGATATACCGGTGTTGATACAGCCTTGACTTCATTTGCGATTCCGCTGTTTATGAGATAATCGAATTCATCCTCATAATTACTGTATCTCTTGCCCTTGATGCCCTCAATATCTTTGACAACAATACGTTTCTTCGTGTTCTGCATAACGGAGGGGAGCATTTCGTATATCCTGCGTATCTTCAGCCGCCTGGCTTCGTCGCGTTTGCTCGCATCGGCTTTGTAGAAATTTGTGATATCTGATTGTATTCCGCGAATCTCCATAACGTTTTTCGTTGCGAGAAAAGTGTTTACGCAATCCGGAAGACCTCCGACAATGAGGTATTTCCTGAAAAGATCAAGCATTTTTTCGTGCATCCCGGGATCAAGCGATATTTTATCTTTGAATTTCTTTTCAAGAATTTGGATAGCGTCAAAAGAAAAACCGTTGGCTATAAGAAATTCCTCAAAATCGAGTTGGTACATTTTCTTGTGCAGTACCGAGCCGATAGGGATAGACGTGGTTTCGGCAAGGGTGACACCGAGAAGCGAGCCGCTTGCAATGTATTCAAATCTGTTGTCCTGCTTCAAGAATTTCAGCAAAGTGATAAACTGCGGGTATTCCTGAATTTCGTCGAAGAAAACAATGGTATTTTCCCTCGTTTTCATCTTATTTCCGGCAATAGTGCTGAGTGCAAAATAGAAATCGTCAACGGAATTGATATTTTCAAATATCTTCGCGCCCTGTCGGTCTTCGACAAAGTTGATCTCGATAAAATTTTCAAAGATCTCGCTGCCGACTTTACGAATAATATATGTCTTGCCTATCTGTCTTGCGCCTTCAATGAGCAAAACCTTGTTGCTCCCGGAGAGCAAATGCTCGCGGATAAACGCTTCTATCTTACGGTATAACATCCTGTTTCCTCCCGCATTTTAATGTGCTTGTATTTATTATAACACAAAAACTTACACTTTTCAATAGAAAAAGCAAAAGAAAAATACACTTTTCATATAAAAATGTCAACTAAAAATACACTTTTCATACAAAAACGACACGCTAAAAATACACTTTTCAAATTTCAATTAAAAACTCGATAACAAAAGAAGCTTTTCGCCTCGGCGAAAAGCTTCCTTTTTTCTAGCAACTAGCAACTAATAACTTATTTCTTGGGAACGATCTTTTCCTTGCCGCCCATATAGGGACGGAGTGCTACGGGGATGTTGATCGAGCCGTCAGCGCAGAGGTTGTTCTCGCAGAAGGCGATGAGCATTCTGGGGGGAGCAACGACGGTGTTGTTGAGGGTGTGAGCAAAATACTTGCCCTTTTCCTTCGAATTTACACGGATCTTGAGTCGGCGTGCCTGTGCGTCGCCGAGGTTCGAGCAGGAGCCAACCTCGAAGTACTTCTGCTGTCTGGGGGACCAAGCCTCGACGTCGATCGACTTGACCTTGAGGTCAGCCAGGTCGCCCGAGCAGCACTCGAGTGTACGGACGGGAATGTCGAGCGAGCGGAAGAGATCAACGGTGTTCTGCCAGAGCTTGTCGAACCACATCGGGCTCTCCTCGGGACGGCAGACAACGATCATTTCCTGCTTTTCGAACTGGTGGATACGGTAAACGCCTCTTTCCTCAATGCCGTGCGCGCCCTTTTCCTTGCGGAAGCAGGGGGAGTAGCTGGTGAGAGTGTAGGGAAGGGATTCCTCGGGGTTGATGGTGTCGATGAACTTACCGATCATGGAGTGCTCGGAGGTTCCGATGAGGTAAAGATCCTCGCCCTCGATCTTGTACATCATCGCATCCATCTCCGCAAAGGACATAACTCCGGTAACAACGTCGGAGCGGATCATGAAGGGAGGAATGCAATAGGTGAATCCGCGGTCGATCATGAAATCGCGCGCGTAGGAAATAACTGCGGAATGGAGGCGTGCGATGTCGCCCATGAGGTAGTAGAAGCCGTTGCCCGCAACGCGGCGAGCGGCGTCAAGGTCGATGCCGTCGAAGGACTCGAAAATATCGGCGTGGTAGGGAACCTCGAAATCGGGGGTCACGGGCTCGCCGTAACGCTGAACTTCAACGTTCTCGCTGTCGTCCTTGCCGATCGGAACGCTGGGATCGATGATGTTGGGTATGGTCATCATGATCTTTTTGATCTTTTCTTCATATTCGGGCTCGAGTGCCTCAAGCTCTGCAAGACGCTTTGCGCTCTCAGCGACCTTCTGCTTAGTTTCGTTGGCTTCTTCGATCTTCTTTTGCGCCATAAGCATACCGATCTGCTTCGAAAGACGGTTCTTCTCGGCGCGCAGATCGTTAGCCTCGCTGATGATTCGGCGGTTTTCCGCGTCAAGCGCGATGACCTCATCAACAAGACCGAGCTTGTGATCCTGGAATTTATTGCGCATATTCTGCTTTACGATCTCGGGATTTTCTCTGACAAACTTTAAATCAAGCATAATTTTTCATCTCCGTTTGAGTTTTTGAATTCATTAATAATAAATTATACCATATAAATTGGGGAAAGTCAATCCTTAGGAAGAAAATATATTCGCCTTGCGGCGAAATGATAGTCGCGCGATGCGCGAATGATGATCTGCCTGCGGCAGAATGATAATCGCGCGA
>JAZSOQ010000151.1:0-9040 GCA_045537015.1 Eubacteriales bacterium | reverse complement strand
CTCCACTATCCGGACGGCGGGATCGCCGAGGTGAATCTCGGAGACGCTTTCCGTGTGAATGTGGATGTGGCGTTTCTCTCGGAACTTTCAAAGATAGTACCCCAGAGCGACACGTCCTTCGCGCCGGATGGCAGGATATATCTTGCGCCGCGCGAACGCAAGCCGTGGGAGTCGTGAAAACTGACAAGGCAGGTGTTTATGACCGACAGCAATCTGAAATTCTACGGCGAGGACGTCTTTTCGGAAAAGGCGATCCGCGTCCATCTCTCCAAGGCCGTGGCGGACAAGCTCATCGCCACCATGCGCGAAGGGAAGCCTCTCGACCCGACCATCGCCGACTCCGTCGCCGAGGGCATGAAGAAGTGGGCGCTGAAGAAGGGCGCCACGCACTTCACGCACTGGTTCCAGCCGCTCACCGGCGGCACCGCCGAAAAGCACGACGCGTTCCTCGATCCGGCCGGGCCCGCGCAGGCGGTATTCAGATTTTCGGGGCGCAATCTGATCGGCGGTGAAGCCGACGCCTCGTCTTTCCCGTCCGGCGGGCTGCGCTCGACTTTCGAGGCCCGCGGCTACACCGCCTGGGATCCGACGTCGCCGGCGTTCATCAAGCGCCACGAAAACGGCGCGACGCTCTGCATTCCGACGGCGTTCTGCTCCTACGGCGGCGAGGCCCTTGATAAAAAGACGCCCCTTCTGCGTTCGATGGAGGCACTCAACCGCCAGACGATGCGAGTGCTGAAGCTCTTCGGCAACGAGGACGTCACCTCGACGAAGGCTTGCGTCGGTCCCGAGCAGGAATACTTCCTCATCGACCGCGCGATGTTCGAGAAGAGATGCGACCTGATCTACACGGGGCGCACCCTTTTCGGCGCAAAGCCTCCCAAGCGCCAGGAGCTGAGCGACCACTATTACGGAATCATCAAGCCCCGCGTCGCCGCCTATATGGAGGAGGTAGACCGCGAGCTTTGGAAGCTCGGTGTTTCGGCAAAGACCGAGCACAACGAGGCGGCTCCCGCACAGCACGAGCTCGCGCCGATCTTTACAAAGACCAACATCGCCTGCGACCACAACCAGCTTACGATGGAGGTCATGCAGAGAGTTGCAAAGAAGCACGGAATGATCTGTCTGCTTCACGAAAAGCCCTTCGCGAACGTATCGGGCTCGGGTAAGCACAACAACTGGTCGATCCAGACAAATACTGGTGTCAATCTCTTCAAGCCCGGCGATACACCCGCAGAAAACGCGCAGTTCTTACTCTTCCTTTGCGCCGTCATTCAGGCAGTTGACGATTATGCCGATCTGCTCCGCCTTTCGGTTGCTTCGCCCTCGAACGACCACCGTCTCGGCTCGCACGAGGCACCGCCCGCGGTCGTTTCGATCTTCCTCGGCACCGAGCTTGAGGAAATTCTTGATGCGATCGAAAAGGACGTGCCCTATAACGCGCAGGCGCAGGAGCCTCTCCGTCTTGGCGTACATACTCTCCCAAAACTCCCCCGCGACAACACCGACCGCAACCGTACCTCGCCCTTTGCCTTCACGGGTAACAAGTTCGAGTTCCGTATGCTCGGTTCGTCGGATAGCATCGCGTGCACCAATATTATGCTCAACACCGCCGTTGCCGAGTCGCTTCGCCTTTATGCCGATGAGCTCGAGGCGGCAGAGGACTTCGACACCGCGCTCCACGCGCTCATCCGCCGCACGGTTTCAGAGCATAAGCGCATCATCTTCAGCGGAAACGGCTACGATGAGGCTTGGGTGAAGGAGGCAACCGAGATCCGCGGACTTCCCAACTTCCCCTCGACTCCGGACTGCGTTCCAGAGCTTACGGCAGAGAAGAATCTCGCGCTCTTCGCGCAGCACAAGATCTACACCCCCGTCGAGGCGGCTTCAAGACGCGACGTTATCCTTGATAACTACTGCAAGGTCATCCACATCGAGGCGCTGACTATGATCGATATGGTCCGCCGCGATATTCTTCCCGCTATCTCGCGCTTTTCGGGCAAGCTTGCCGAATCGGGCAGGGTAAAGCACGAATTCTGCGCTATCGCGAACATTGATTATGAATTTGACACCGTTGCAAAGCTTTCCGAGCTTGCATATTCGATAATGCAACAGACCGACCTGCTCGATAAGACACTTGAGGAACTTGGCGGTGAGAAGGACATCATCGCTCTCGCGCACGCATATCGCGCCCGCGTTTTTGCGGCGATGGAAAAGCTCCGCACCTTCGTTGACGAAGCCGAAACCCTCACCGATACCGCCGATTGGCCCTATCCCACCTACGGCGACCTTATGTTTAGTGTAAAATAATTTTTTGAGGTAATAATAATGAAAACCACCCGAATCATCAGTCTGTGTCTGGCGCTTATCACCTTGCTCGCTCTTGTCGGATGCAATCAGAATACCCCCGAAGAAACCACCGGATCCGTAATTACTACCGAGACTCCCGTTCTTGATGTCACCGAGCCCGAAGCTACCGAGCCTGAGGTGACCGAACCCCAATTCCCCGAATATGCGGGTCCCTCATCCGATTTCAAATTCAGCCTCGCAAGCGTGCTTTCTGCTAACGATTACGCTTCCTATACCGATTTCCTGGCTTCGTCCGAAAAGAGCTTCCTTGTTCCTGCACTTGCCGAAAAAATGGTGCCGCAGGGTATGGACATCTGGGAGGAGCGCGGATGGCTTGTGATCTCGGGCTACTTTGACGATGCTTCCACATCCGATTGCTCGGTTCTTGTCGCCGTTGATATGAAAACAGGCGCATACGTCGGCGAGTATTATATCACAAATACCGACGGAACTCCCCATACTTCGCATGCGGGCGGCGTTGCCATTACCGATAAGGATATTTATATTTCGAACGGCTCTACTCTCTTCCGTATTCCTCTGACCGAGGTATTGAACGCAGGTCAGTGCGGCAAGGTGACCATTGCCGATTACTTCACCGTTCCCGTTCGCGCATCCTTCTGTAACTTTTCCGGTGGCTACCTCTGGGTCGGCGATTTCCAGTACGGAACCTCTTACCCCACACAGAGATACCAGTATATGAAGACCCGCGACAATCTTATGTACTGTGCGTGGACTGTCGGCTACGAGCTTGATCCCACCACGGAAAACGGCATCAAGGCTTCGGCAATCGTCGAGGGCAGCTACGCGACGCCCGACGTTATCTTCTCGATGACCGAGCGTATTCAGGGCTTTGCCGTTGTCGGAAACAAGATCGCGCTCAGCCAATCCTACGGCAGAACCAACAAATCCACCATCTTTCTTTATGACAATCCCATCGGCACCGAGGCTCATAAGACTTTCAAGGCGAATAACGTTGATGTTCCCGTATATTTCCTTGACGGCAAGCAGCTCGCAAAGCAGGTGACCGCTCTTCCCATGAGCGAAGGCCTTGCCGCAATGGATGGTAAGCTTTACATCCTCTTTGAATCGGGTGCGGACAAATACGCAAACGGCGGAGGGCTCGATCCCACCGAAAACGTGTGGATAATGCAAATTGATTAAAGGAGAGCATTTTATGGAATGGCTCGATAGTCTGCGAGGCGCAAGCCTCGCAGCACTTGTTATAAAACTTGTGTTCGCCGTTATATTCGGCGGAGCAATAGGACTCGAAAGAGGTCGCAAGCGCCGTCCCGCGGGATTCCGAACTCATATTCTTGTTTGTGTGGGCGCAACGATGGCGATGTGCATCAGCCGCTATTGCGTCGAAGTCCTTGGAATCACCGTTGACGTTTCGCGTCTCGGCGCGCAGGTCATCAACGGCATCGGCTTCCTCGGCGCGGGAACGATCATCGTCACCCGCCGTCAGGAGGTAAAGGGTCTGACGACCGCCGCCGGTCTTTGGGCTTGCGCTTGTATGGGTCTTGCTCTCGGCGCGGGATTCTATGAATGTGCGCTGATCGCCTTTGCCGCGATCATTATGTCAACGACACTTCTCGATAAGGTGGAAAAGCTCATCACCTCGCGCTCGCTCAATATGAATATCAACGTCATATTGACCGAAACCTCGGTCATCCACGTCGTTCACGATGTTTTGCGCGGGCTGAATGTCAAGATCTTCGATTCCGAGATCACAAACGTGCGCGAGCTTGCAAACGAATCGCCGAACGTGGTGATAGAATCGAAGCTTACACGCCGCCGTCCCCACGTTGAGATAATTGCCGCTTTGGCTGCGATCGACGGCGTAATATCAGTTGAAGAATTATAAGGAGGTGCAAGAATGGATTTCTTTGAAATAATCGAAATGCTTCGCGACGTAACTCCCGCGGGAGTTGCCGTGAGATTCGCGCTTGCGCTCCTGTGCGGCGGAATCATCGGTCTTGAGCGCGAAAGCAAGCGCCGAAGCGCGGGCTTCCGCACGCATACTCTGGTTTGCATCGGCGCAACTCTGACCACACTTGTCGGCCTTTATCTCTATAAAACGGGTCTTTCAACCGACCCCACCCGTCTTGGTGCGCAGGTCATCTCGGGAATGGGCTTCCTCGGCGCGGGAACCATCATCGTAACCAGCCGCCGCCAGGTCAAGGGACTGACGACCGCTGCGGGTCTTTGGACCTCTGCGATCATCGGCCTTGCGATCGGCGCGGGGTATTTTGAGGCGGCTCTTATCGGCGTTGTTATCGTGATGACCGCCGCTCTCGTCCTTTCGAAATTTGAGTATTTCATTATGTCGAGCGCGAAGAGAATGAATATCTACGTCGAGTTCGACTCGCCCGGTATGCTCGACAGGCTCGTTGAACGCCTCGAGGGCAGGGGCATCCGCGTTATCGACATCGAGTTCACAAAGCAGCGCACCGTCTCCGGCGAGCGTTGCAGCGCGGTGCTGACCCTCATCTTCAAAAAGCGGCAGAAGCACGATAATATTTTAAGCGAGCTTTCGCAGTTTGACGGCGTTTACAGCGTGGAAGAACTGTGATCGAAATAAAATTTGCCACCAACCGATTTCGGTTGGTGGCAAATTTTATTCTGCTATTAATACTTCTATAGGGAATGATATGCTATATTTGTTTTGACTGTAATAATCGTAAAAAACATTTGTGTAAATATATTCATTGCCGTGTTGAAAAAAGTCGCTGTTGACAAAATGCACGGACTGGTGAACAAAGGATTCTCCGGGGGATATTTTTTCAATCCATGAAATATCACTGTACCGGTTCATCCATGAATTCTCTCTCATTTCCAAAGTGTCACCGTTTTCGTTTTTGAACTCACCGGATGTAGCAGAAGGGCTGCCGAAATAGAAAAAATCCGTATCTCTTGTATTTGTTATCGTAATTCTTGAAATAATATACGAATGCATTGGAACTATTTCTTCATAGAATTCTACATTAAATATTAATCCGTCAAATTCTTCTTCATAGACCGAAGGCGGCATGACATAAGTGTTGAGAACGTCTTCCTCATAGGTTATACTACTGTCGTATGGTCTGTTCTCCGGGGGAGTATTGAGCATATAAGCATATCGCCAGGTCAAAGGGGCGGCACTTGTTGTAGCTTCGGGATCGGTTTCACCGGCTTCGGTTGATTCTGCAATGGTATCAGATTCATAGTCGTATTCTTGAATATCAGAAGTAACAGACGTGTCACCTTGAACATCGTTACATCCCAATATTGACAATACCAATGCAATAGTGATAATTAAAGCCATTGCTTTTTCTTTTATTTTAGTTGCAATAATCATGTTAATTTACCTATCATACATTTTCCATGTCAAAGAATAAAAGATACAGATATCTTCGGTTATATCCGTATTATTATTAATTGGTTCTGTTTGTTGTACAACCAAAGTAAAATTACCGGAACCTTCAATAGCTTCAAATAAAACTTCTACGTTGTTTGTTAAGCTTGCAGATGCAACGATACAATCCGTGTCATCGTACAAGATGATATCTAAATTACCCAAATCAAACCCAATGTCTTCATAATACGATTTTTCAAAAACAAGTACAAAATCAGCGTTTGTGAACTCATCTATAGTAAAATTATAGTCATGCCGCAATTCATTCGGCTCGAAATAATTCCAAACTGTTGAATTGTTTTCTAATATGCGTTTTATTTGAGTACCGCTAATTACACCTGTTCCGTATTTTTTGAAATCTGGATGATCGCTTGAATTCCTGCGAAACCAAGTGCCACCGCAAATTATCGATTTAATTTCTAAAGGCTTTAAGAAAGGATCATCGTAATATGCAATGATTAATGCGGAAATGGCGGAAATAATGGGGGTAGACAAGCTGGTTCCGGTTACATTTTTGTATAAGCCCGGACGTAATCTGTTGTGAAGAAGTAATACACCGGGGGCACAAACATCGGGTTTGTTTGTTAAAGTCGTTCCGTTGTAATATTGAGACTGGTTGAATAGGCAAGCGCTAACTAAATCATAATTGCCTACAGTGATAACATTATATGCCATTCCACCGCAACTTACACCCGGATGAATAATAACGTCATTCTCATCTACAACAACATTACCGGCAGATTTGACAATAGTGACTCAGTAATCGCTGCTTATATAATCGGAGATTCGAGACGCTGCGAGTTCTTCGTTTGCGGCGTGCACCTGCAAGGTCAGATACATGGGGTTGACGAGCAGTGACATAACTAAAAGGGTCAAATGATCTTTTTGAGTTTCTTCATTTTCGAAATCTCCTTTTGATTTTATTCGGAATCATATTCCGTACTTTCATTATATCATATCGCAAATAGTGTGTCAACAAAAAAATTATTGCAGTATTAATTTCGTACTATTGCATAAATACTAAAGCTTTGATTTGTTCAAATCCACCAATGAAGATATTGGGTCTTACATTGGGTAGAATTTCGTGGCAAATTTGTCAAATATCCTATGTTAACGAAAAATTTACAAAATAAATCCCCATATTATTATAGATATTAAAGGAAAAATGTGCTATAATATAATGACTTTGCGGGTTTGCCGCAGACAATGAATTTGATAAAAATTTTATTTTCCATATAGGAGGAATTACAATGGCAAAGAAGTATTGCTACCTCTTCTCCGAGGGTAACGCAAACATGCGTGAAATCCTTGGCGGTAAGGGCGCTAACCTCGCGGAAATGACCAACATCGGTCTTCCCGTTCCCCAGGGCTTCACTATTTCGACTGAAGCTTGCACACAGTATTACGAAGACGGCCGTCAGAACAATGACGAGATCATGGCAGAGATCATGGTTTACATTGAGAAGATGGAAGGCATCACCGGCAAGAAGTTCGGCGATCTCGAGAATCCCCTTCTCGTTTCCGTTCGTTCCGGCGCACGCGCATCCATGCCCGGTATGATGGACACCATCCTCAACCTCGGTCTTAACGAGGAAGTTGTAGAAGTTATGGCTAAGAAGTCGGGCAACGCTCGCTGGGCTTATGACTGCTACAGAAGATTTATCCAGATGTACTCCGACGTCGTTATGGAAGTCGGTAAGAAGTATTTCGAAGAGCTCATCGACAAGATGAAGGAAGAAAAGGGCGTAAAGCAGGACGTTGAGCTTACCGCTGACGACCTCAAGGAGCTCGCAGAGCAGTTCAAGGCTGAGTACAAGGCTAAGATCGGCGCAGATTTCCCCTCTGATCCTAAGGAGCAGCTCATCGGCGCAGTTAAGGCAGTATTCCGTTCTTGGGATAACCCCAGAGCTAACGTATACCGCCGCGACAACGATATCCCCTACAGCTGGGGTACCGCTGTAAACGTACAGGCAATGGCTTTCGGTAACATGGGCGATAACTGTGGTACCGGTGTAGCATTCACCCGTGACCCCGCTACCGGCGAGAAGAAGATGATGGGTGAGTTCCTTACCAACGCACAGGGTGAGGACGTTGTTGCAGGTGTTCGTACTCCTATGCCCATCCAGCAGATGGCAGAGAAGTTCCCCGCAGCTTACGAGCAGTTTGTAAAGGTTTGCGAGATCCTCGAGAATCACTATCACGATATGCAGGATATGGAGTTCACCATTGAGAATGAGAAGCTCTATATGCTCCAGACCAGAAACGGTAAGAGAACCGCTCCCGCAGCTCTCCAGATCGCAGTTGACCTCGTAGCAGAGGGTCACAAGACCAAGGAAGAGGCCGTTCTTATGATCGACCCCAGAAACCTTGACACTCTTCTCCATCCCCAGTTTGACACTAAGGCACTCAAGGCAGCTACCCCCATGGGCCGCGGTCTCGGTGCATCCCCCGGCGCTGCATGCGGTCAGGTAGTATTCTCCGCAGAGGACGCCGATGCTTGGAATAACGCAGGCAAGAAGGTAATTCTCGTTCGTCTTGAGACCTCTCCCGAGGACATCACCGGTATGAAGGCAGCTCAGGGTATCCTCACCGTTCGCGGCGGTATGACCTCTCACGCAGCAGTTGTTGCTCGTGGTATGGGTAAGTGCTGCGTATCCGGTTGCGGCGAGATCGCAATGGACGAGGAGAACAAGAAGTTTACTCTCGCAGGCAAGACCTTCGTTGAGGGCGACTTCATCTCCATCGACGGTTCCACCGGTAACATCTACGACGGCATCATCAAGACCGTTGACGCAGAGATCTCCGGCAACTTCGGTATCATCATGGGCTGGGCAGACGAGTTCAGAACCCTTAAGGTAAGAACCAACGCTGACACTCCCGCTGACGCTAAGAAGGCACGCGAGCTCGGCGCTGAGGGTATCGGTCTTTGCCGTACCGAGCACATGTTCTTCGAGGCAGACAGAATCGCTGCATTCCGCGAGATGATCTGCTCCGACACCGCTGAGGAAAGAGAAGTTGCACTCCAGAAGATCCTTCCCTACCAGCAGGGCGACTTCGAGAAGCTCTATGAGGCTCTCGAGGGCAATCCCGTATGTATCAGATTCCTTGACCCCCCGCTTCACGAGTTCGTTCCCACCACTGAGGAGGACATCGCGCTTCTCGCAAAGGCACAGGGCAAGAGCGTTGAGGATATCAAGGCTATAATCGCATCCCTTCACGAGTTCAACCCCATGATGGGTCACCGTGGATGCCGTCTTGCGGTAACATATCCCGAAATCGCAGCAATGCAGACTAAGG
>JAZSOQ010000115.1:0-7963 GCA_045537015.1 Eubacteriales bacterium | reverse complement strand
ATATCGCCGTATCTTTTCTATGATCGGGTTCAAGTCCGATCTCCGCATAAGGATGTCCGCTACGGAAATTGTCTTTGAAGCGACTTTTTTCGTAAGACGAGGTGAACGTGGTACGAAGCACACCATCCTCGGACAGCATTTCAAGCAATGTTTCCACCGATTCTCTGACTACTTGTGTTCGATCCCCCGTAACCTTTGCAAGTGCGGTCAACGTCTTTCTGTGATTAGGCGCTTTCTGCGGAAACGACAGCGGGAAAAATGGATTCATATACGCCCATCCGGGTCCTACCTGTTTGCCGTTGATCTTTACCGCAAAACCGCCGAAATCCTTTGTGATTCTGTCGTGGTGGTCGATTGCTTTTGCGAGACGATCGATCTTTTCTTTGGTGCGCCAATTTTTTGTATTCGCCAACGTTTCAAGATGATATTGACAAGGGAAATATGTATCGGGAGTGATGGTGGGATAATTATATTTCCTTTTCAGATTTGGGTTGAAGGTGGTGATCTCATCTGCCGACTCGTAATCGAGCAAGCTGACGAAGGCTTGATAGGAAGCATCGACAAAATGCTTCATTTCGGGATCATCGCCGTAACCGAGCAACGCTTGCATGGCGTATAGCGTAACATCAAGCGATGAGCCGCTGTTGATTCCGATGCTACGCGTTTCAAAGCGTACCTTTTCGGGATTGTAATAAGAAAACTCCTTCTCCAATACGGCATCGTCGCGCATAGCCTTCACGAAGTTCTGCACGATGGGCATATCCTTCGGGATTCCGTAATTATGAAGCAACCGCGCGGCATTTTCGCCGTCATCAAGGTGCGATGACTTGAATTTATCCCAAGAATGCATACCGATACCGATATATCCGTTTGGCTTAACGTGAGTTAAAAGCAACTGATATTCGGGCGTTTGCATTACCTTTTCGAGAAGATCTATTTCCTCTGCTGCTGTAAGATCGTGAAGTATATCTTTATGCAAACGGTACTGAATCACATCCCTGCCGTTTTCGAGAAGAAAATCTATTGATTTCTGATAGTCAAAGCTCATATTTATTCCTCATATTTAATCTGATTACATTTATTAACGTAATTTTCTTGATAGCTTTTAATTAGCTCACAAGGAAATCCGGGACAATCGGAACATATTTCAACATTATGCTCATCACAACATTTTATAAAAGGACATTCTTGACACAAGCAGAATACATCCTTCGAACAGCCGCCAAGACAATGAATATCTTTAATAGGAATATCTATTCCCATTTCAGTTTTATAAAACATTTGTGCTTGCTTGCGCATTTTTTCATCATTATTGATGGTTGCAAGATATGTAAGGCAACGTGAGCAATCATGGCCGCAACAGCATATTAGTTTTTTCATATTGCACCTGCCTTACTCAACGCCAAAAGTATCGGGAAATACAGGTCGCAGGAGATGCTCTCATTCTTCCTCCACGACGGCGCGATTGATGCGTAATTCTTGAACATACGAAGCATTTCATCGCTGATGCTATCAACAAAATTTGCGTCCTCGATCATCGCTGTCAGCGATTCAACAAGGTATGGATTGCCGTCATCAAAGACGGGATAGGTCACGGACGCAGAGCCGAGCCCTTTCATAAACCACGCAAAATCTATCGGATGAGCATCAAAATCACGGATGCTGATCTTGGTCTTGGGCGCGTTCCAATTATAGTTGAATGGTCCAACAAAGTAGCCGCAGTTGACGTAAATAACGCCGTCTGTGTAGTCCTTCATTATCTCTTTACAATGCGCAAACGAGCGCTTCACCATTGCAAGATATGCTTCGGTTCGCCAGGAAAGAGTCCTCTCAAGAATTCTTATATGATTTGCCGCCGGGAAGCTCGCTCCCATGATATAGTATCGGCAGGGCTCACCGCGGAAGTTTGCTTTCTTTGAAAAATCATCGGGCGAAAAATAGTTCAGCGCACCGCGAAATGCGTTAAGTGCGATCTCTATCTGCTCGCTGATCTGCGGCAAAGATTCATCTGCGCCGAGCTCAACAAGCTGCTCTGCCCATATTGCGCGAAAACCTCCGCGCCCGTGCTCGTCCATAGCATTGCCGGCTTTGTAGAAATGATCCTTCTTGTAGTCCTTCCAATCGGCAAGAGCTTCTCTTGCTTTTATCATGCGAGGATCTGTCAGTTCAACGCCGTTCTTTTTAAGGAGCTCGACGGTCGAATCAAATCCATCGAAATAAACTCCGTGAAGTACCGAACCGAAAAATCCGTCTTCGCGCTGACATGCAAAGGCCTTTTTGACCTTTGGCAGTTGAAGTATTTTGGATTGCAAGACGAGCATTTCGGGTGTATCGATCGGTTCGTGCAGGATCTCCTTTTTAACTCTGTAAAGAATATTCGGCGGGGCGTTTTCAAGGAGAAAATCTATGTACTTTTGATAATTCATTTATTGCTCTCCCTTGTAATCGGTATAAAGATGGTTTCCGAGTATGTTTTGCTTGACTCGGCATAGCGTTCCAATTCAAAATCCTTCTTCCTTGCATATACGTTTGCAGGAAGCCAATAGTTGCCGATCCAGTCCCATGTTTTTCGAATAGTCTCGACAAAGCGATGTTGACTTGACGGTGCCGTCTCGAAAACTGCGTATAGTCCGCCGTTGATTGTTAGAGTGACGGTGTTCTCGGTGTTTTCGACGGCATTTCGGGAGTCGATACCGATATAGTATTCGAGTTGCTTTTTTGCGGAATTCCACCGCATAGCACCGAAGTCCTCGACCGTTTTGCCGCCCGAAAGCTTCAAGGAACGGTGTTCCGTGTTGTATATATTCCAACAATGCGGCGCGAACTCCGTGCCGAATGAATACGCGACAAGTTCAAAGCTTTCATGGTAACGTATGGATACAGACGGCAATTCGAACTCCGAATTGAAGTTGAATGGCTCAAAAAGCCGCAAGCTGCAATTTGTCGTCTTAAATTTACTCGGGAGTATCCCGTGTTCTTTCTTGAAAGCGCGCGTAAAGTTTTCTTTCGAGTTGAAGCCGTATTTATATGCGAGCTCGGAAATGAAAGTATCATCTGCATCAATATGCTTAACAATTTCGGTTATTCTTCGCTTGCGAATATAATCCGCAGGCGTCAGCTTGGTTGCTTTACGAAATAAACGCAGAAAATGGAATTTTGAATATCCCGCAATTGAGGCAAGTGTGGTGTTGTCGAGCAAACTGTCATCGGTAAGATGATCTTCGATATACTCTAAAACCTGATTGATACGTTCCTTTGACATTTTTTCACCCGTCAGAATTATTCAATATATTATACCATTTTTCCAAGTATCGCAGTTGATAAAAAATGCGGTTTTGACTTATTCATAACAAGGCAACTCGAAAACCATTATACGCTCACGCGGATCATTGCCGTCGAAGAGGTCGTCGCATTCGATTTCGTCGTAGAATTCGAGTTCGTCTACGGTCATAAGATAGCACATAAATTCGTCCGAGGGGTAATAGAAGAATAACAGAATTTCGCGTGGAGCGGCGTACCAGGATTCGATGACCCTTGCTATCGCCTTTTGCAGGATCTCCACCGAAAAGGGATTGAAGAAATAGCATCGGTTGACCCCCTGCGGAACTTCGTATTCTTCCGCGCGGGTCAACACAAAGTCAGCCTTCGCTCTCGGCACGGCGGTCTTGCGGTTTTCGAGCGCACTCCCATAAATGTGTTCGTCATATTCAATTCCGATTGCCTCGGCTTTTGTCCGATAGGAAAGAAAGAAACCGACTCTTCCCTTTCCGCAGCCGTAATCGAGAATCACGTCGCCCTTGTCGAAAAGTCCACTGCTTGACAAACGTTCAAGGACGCTGTATGGCGTGGGTTCATACGGATAGCGGTATTCGTCCGAGTTCGTATCGTCCCGCCCGACCGTTTTAATTTGCAGGAGCTTGTCCCACGAGTTTTCGTTGTCTGATCTCATCAATTCCACCGCCGCAACTTATTATTTTATACTTTATTATACCATAAAATTTCGCATACTTCAACATCATTCCGAAAAACAAGGCGACATTTCTGCCGCCTTTGAATTAATTCTTTAATATCTTTTAAGTTCCTTTTTCGCTCTGTCGTTTTTGATTCAGCATTCTATTGAGTTTTTCTGTATTCCTTTTGATTATAGAATAGATGATCACCCAAATTACAATATAACCTACTACAAAAATTGCCGAGAAAACAATGATCGGTATTATGCCGAAATCAAGCCAATCGTTGAGCAGATAAGTTCCAAGATAGCTGAGATACAAACCACTTCCGTGGATGAGAATTGCCACCATCAAGGGCAAGCGCTCGATCTGATAAAGCGCGTTCAGCCCGCCCGCGATGAAGGCGAGCGTGGTCAAGGAAAATATTCCTATGCAGACTTGATCTACAGTCAGAGTTTCAACTTTTGCCGCCTGCCGCAAAATCATATAAATGATCGCCAAAACGATCGGTCCAATGCTTGAAGCGATCAAGCCGCGGCGCAAAAATTCACCAAAAAACTTTTTCATTTTCCTTCATACCTCCTTCTGATCTCCGAAAAGCAGCGCCTTGAAACGTATTCCCGATAGCCGCAGGCGAAAACAGCGTCTATACCGCCGCTGAAAACCGCGTCAAACCGTCGGATGCTATGTTCATTGGCAAGAGTGGACTTATTTATCCTTATAAAATACGAGGGTAAGATCAATTCAAGATCGCGGAGTCTTTCCCTTATCGCATAACTGTTGCCATTCGTATCAATTGCGATCACCTTTCTGTCAAGAACGGTGATGCACTCTATCTCACCGAAAGAGAGCTTGCGCATTTCGTCGTCCCTGTATCCCATAATGTGATCCGCGCCCGAAAAATTGCAGACAAGATCCTCGATCTGCGCGGTCAGCATAGACGGCGCGTGGACGACCGCGATTATTTCTTCCTCTGCGTCTTTATCAATAATGAGTTTGTACTTCATTTTCAAAAATCCTTAATGTTTCTTCATTTGACGGAGGAAGCAGAAAACCGCAACCGCCGTTGCTCCAAGGCTGTATAAAGCGATCGGCAAAATATGTTCACCCGCAAGCGCGAGATCTCCGCGGAACAATGCTTTTTCCATTTCGACTGCGTGAACAAAGGGAAGTGCGTTCGCGATCTTTTCGAAAAATCCGCCAACGAGTTTCAGATCGAACCACACGCCCGAAAGCCACGCGGAGAGATTGGTCAGCAACGCTCCGCAAATACCGCCGACTTGCTTGACACCGAGAATACTGCCGCAGAAAAGCCCGAGCGCGACATTGAATATCGCCATCGGGATCATACCGACTACCGCATAAACGATATTTACGCTGACGGTCAGCCCCAAGGGGATCGCGGCGAGATAACAGATCACCGTCTGTCCGAGAGCGATTGGCAGAAGCGGGAGCATATACCCCAAGATAAAATCAAATCCCGTGAGAGGCGTTGTGTACAGTCTTTGCAAGAGCGCACTTTCGCGGTCTTTTGCGACCAAGGTTGCCGAAAAAAGTGTAATAAATGACAGACCGAACACGGTAATACCGGGAGTCAGTGTATCTATCTCAAACAGGCTCACGGGGATGTTTGCCTGAATTGTGCTGAGAAGGAAAAGCAGAACAAGCGGGAATCCAAGTCCGAATCCGAGGTTGATCGGGTCGCGCAGGATCTCCTTTGAGCATCTTTTTGCAAAAGTCAGCATTCTCATAGCGCGCCCTCCTTTACGATAGAGACAAACGCCGTTTCAAAATCGTCCGTTCCGGCAATCGCATTCAGTTCTCCAACAGTTCCGACCGCAAGCAGTCTTCCGTCCTTCATAATACCTATGCGGTCGGAGAGCGCCTCGGCTTCTTCCATATAATGCGTCGTCAGGATGATCGTAACTTTGCCCTTCAAAGCACGGATCGTGTCCCAAAGATCGTGTCTTGCGATGACATCAAGCCCGAGCGTAGGTTCATCCAAAAAGAGAATTTTGGGCTCGCTTATCAATGCCATCGCAATGCTGACACGGCGCTGCCAACCGCCCGAGAGCTTGCCGGCTTTTCTGCTGAGAACGCTCTCCAAAGCAAAGTGACTCGAAAGCTCATCGATCTTCGCCGCGGTCTTTTCTTTTGAGAATCCGTGAATACCGCAGATCAGCTCGAGATTTTCCTTTACCGAAAGATTTGGTGCGACCGCGGTTTCTTGAGGTGATACGCCTATCAGACGCTTTACCATTTCGGATTCCTTTGTAACACTATATCCGCCCACAACAGCATCGCCGTCCGTAGGCTTGGTCAAGCAAGAAAGCATCTTGATAGTCGTGGTCTTCCCCGCTCCGTTTACACCAAGGAGAGAAAACAGTTCGCCCTGCTGTATTTCCAAATTCAGCTTATCCACTGCGGTTATGTTTTTGTACCGCCTGACAAGCTCTGTCGTTTTTATCGCCTGCATCTATATTATCCTCCGTTTCGGTTTGATAATATTATATCATACAAAAACGGAGAAATGTTGTTTTTTGTCTGTTCGGTCGTTTTCGGTGTCTCATCGGTCTTGCAAAGAACCCTCGCTTTCGGAGCGAGGGCTGTTTTATTTATTTTACAAAGAAAACCACTATGGCGCAAATGAATATAAACGCCGCCGTTCCGATACTGAAATATGCGACCTTACGACTGTTATTCCATTGCATATAGGCTTGGCAAAGCATAGTTACGCCCATAAGCGGCATACAGACATTGATTGCCTGATTCCAAATATCAAATATCTGTAAAACTGCCAAAACAACGACAGCAAGGCTTGCGAGAATAGATGTTGCAGTAATGATCTTAAATAATAAGGGGGCTTCTTTCCATTTTGATTTCATTGTTATATCTCCTATCCAACAAAAAATCACGCTTTATTGCGTATACGTAACTTTTTATAAATTCAATTATCGCCGCAAGAACTAACTTTTTATTTTTCTTATTTACCTCTATTAAAACGACACGTCGATTCCCGCGCGGTGGGCTTGGTCTTCTTGCTTGTCCTTGGGGATGCGATAGAGCTTGCCGTTCTTCATCAGCTTTGCGCCCGTTTGGTGGTAGGAGAAGTCTACTCCTGCACGGATGCATTGCTCGCGGAGGTCGAGCACCCAATCGTAATCGCAAATTCTCGCGTCGTCGCCCGATTCACCGCCTACCGAGACCGATTTGATCCCGGGAGTCAGATATTTTGACAGATCGATCCTCTCAAGAAGCGGTTCGCAGACGATCACTTTGGTTTTTATAGGCAAATTCAAGTAGATCGGGAGTCTGTAATCAGCCATTTTCTGATTCTCGGTCGTCACCGCGATAGTAACGTGGTCATAGCCTTCTCCCCAATCGTCGGGCTTGCACATATCAAAACGGTCAATGCGCTTGGTTATGATGAAAAACCGGCAATCGCTGCGCTCCTTGATGATCTTCCACGCTTCTCCTCTCCACTCGTCTGCCTCTTCCAAAAAGAAATCCGAGGTAAAGCAGGTGTAAAACAAAGTCCCCGCAGGGTATTTGTATTCTTTGCTTCTGTTTTTCGCGATCGGCAAATTGAAAGAGGAAATATTCTTTTTGACCTCGCTCGCGTCCTTATCGATCCGCGAATCAATACGATAAACGTAACAATGGCGACATCCCTCGCTAAGCTTTCGGCATCCGTGCCAAGGATTCCAACGCATTATATAATTCTCCCGTTATCCAAAAATGATCCAGAAAATTTAATTAAAAACATACTTATCCATTCTCTCAAACGCTTCCTTGACTCTTGAAAGAGGCAGGGCGAGGTTGAGGCGGATGTGGTTGGTGCCGCCGTGCTGACGGCCGTCTTGCCATGCTACACCGACGTCCCAGCCCATTTTCAGGAGCTCGTCGAGCGTCTTGCCGCGGTCGCGGAGCCATTCGGTGCAATCGAGGAACACCATATAGGTTCCCTGCGGCTTTGCAGCGCTGATGCCCTTGAAGTGCGCGTTTATGTAGTC
>JAZSOQ010000092.1:0-13239 GCA_045537015.1 Eubacteriales bacterium | reverse complement strand
GAAGATTTCATCCGAGCTCCGCTCGGATTTCATCGTGCGTAGCACGATTTCATTGACTATTTTATATTTTTTGCTATGATAGTTACAAGACTTGGCTTTTTTCAGTTAAATCCGCCGTTGGCGGAAGAAATCCACCTTCGGTGGATGAAATCGCTTCGCGATGAAATTCCGCTTTGCGGGGAGAGGAGAGGCGGATTTGATTTCATCTGAGGCGGTACGCCGAAGATTTCATCCGAGCTTGCTCGGATTTCATCGTGCGTAGCACGATTTCATTAACTATTTTATATTTTTTTGCTATGATAGTTACAAGACTTGGCTTTTTTCAGTTAAATCCGTCCTTTCGGACGCAAGAAATCCACCTTCGGTGGATGAAATCGCTTCGCGATGAAATCCCGCTTCGCGGGGAGAGGAGAGGCGGATTTGATTTCATCTGAAGCCGTAAGCTGAAGATTTCATCCATCAACACTGCCAAGGAGAACGAAAAATGACCAAGGATTGGTTTATTCACGTGAATCACTCGGATAAGCGTTTATTCGTATCAAGACACAAGCAGAATTGAAAGACAATACATATATCCGTTTCCATACATAACGCAAAAACCCGAAGACCTGTGCCTTCGGGTTTTTATTATATCTTTACGGCCTCCAATACTCCGCAATCGTTTCCTTCGCAAGCTGAACATATCGCTTGCCGCGGTTGTAGTCCCCGAAGATGGTGCCCACTTCTCTTTGCGCTACCTCGAACAGACAGCCGCTCGCGGCTTGGCTGATGCCTTTGAAGCATTTTCTTATCGCGTCCTCGTCGAGGGGACCGGGATCGGTCACGAATTCGGCTCTCGGCTTGCTGTAATATACAACTCGGCTGCCGCGCAGGTACTCGCCGATCTGCTCCTCGTTATTGAAGGGCGACACCGAAAGCTTGCGCAGGTTGTCCCACTTGGATAGATAATCGACCCAGATATTATCCACTCTTTCGCAACAGCCGTAGGAAAGCAAGCCGAAGCGCTTGACCATGCGGTCAAAATAGGGATAAACGAATTCCCCGTACATCGCGGGAGAGACCGCGGTGGTTTCCTGCGATTCCAGGAAGCCCCATATCTGCTTGGTGGACGTGATCTCACCCTCGGAGGGGAGCTCGTCGGTAAAGGCGAAGGACTCCTGCGCGACGCTTGAGAATCCGTTCGTCGGGAGGAGAAGCTTGTTCTCTTCCAGATAATCGTAGTACCGCTCGTACACCTTTGTTGCCATATCCATCAGCTCGTGCAGCTTTTCGGGGCAGTCGTACATCGACATATAGTAGGTCTCCATGCTGACCAGCTTTACCAGCGGATTGGTGATCGCGCCCCTGAGTGACGCCTGCATAATGCGCGAGGGGAGAATGTCGCCGAAGATGCTGTCTGCAAGAGCGCACCATTCCCTCGTGCCCTCCATATCGACCGTAATTCCGCCGCCAAGGAATATGTCGAAATCCTCTTCTATATCTTCGGTCAGCGGCTCGATATGAAATCCGATCGAGTCCTTTGCTCTGGTGATGACGGGCTGTGCGCCGAAGGGCGAGCCTTTTACAAAAATGTTTACGTCAAATCTGTCCGAAACGGGAGTATCGTCATCAAAAAGCTCGCGTCCGACCATCGAGGATAGAAGCTGCCACTCGAGCTTCCGCGCCTCCTTGCCCTCGCAGCGCATTCGGGGATCAATAACCTCGCGCGTGAAGTTCGAAAACAATAGCCTCACCGTCGGCGTGTCGCGCAAGCCCTTCGCCTGCTTATCCCACATCGCAAGGATCTCGTCGTTGCGCGGACAGTTTGCAAGCGCCGCCTTACGCGCCGCCAGCTCGCGCAGTATTTCCCTGTCCTTCAAAGATACGTTTATCATAGCAAAAACTCCTATCGGTAATTCTTCTGATTAATTATATCACAACCAACTGCCGATGTAAAGTCTTTTTTGGAAAACACTATGCTTTATTATTTCGGTGCCGCATATTGACTTTGCCGGGGCTTTATGATAAAATAAAGATAGTATTTTGCAAGGAGGAGAAGTTCATGTCCCGTATCAGAAAAGCCAATGGGCCGGCAGCGGACGACTGCGGTCCCCTCAACGGTTCTGTCAGATGGGAGAACCGCGACGGTGTAGTTTATGACGGAGAATGGCGCGACGGCATCCCCCACGGCAAGATGACGATCAAATTCCCCGACGGCAGCCGTCTGGTCACAAACTACTACTTCGGCACGATTCACGGACATACCATTTTGGAAAATCCCGACGGGCATCGCCTCGAATGCGAGTTTAGTAACGACCAACCAAACGGCAAGGGCTCTGAAAGATGGCCCGACGGCAGGACCTACGAAGGAAGCTACTCGGACGGCAAGCGTCACGGATTCGGAACCATGCGATTCCCCGACGGCGCAGTCTACACCGGCTATTGGTGCAATGATCTGCGGGGCGGGGGCGGCACCTACACAGCCGCGGACGGCACCTGCTATCAGGGCAAGTTCGTGGATGACCTGCTGCAGGGTCAAGCAACGGTCACTTACAGTGACGGCAGACGCTATGTAGGCGAATTTCGCGACGGAAAGAAAAACGGGCAGGGTGTTTTTGACTGGCCGAACGAAGAACATTACGAAGGAAATTTTGAAAACGACTTCCGTTCCGGCTACGGTGTTTATACCGAACCATCTGGCGAGCGTTACGAAGGGCAATGGAAACGCGACTTACAGTGGGGGCACGGCCGCCAAATGTGGCGCGACTATTCCACTTACGAAGGCAAATGGCGGAAAGATTTTATACACGGAAAAGGCGTGACGACCTGGCCGAACGGTGAATCCTACGTCGGAACCCGCATCAAAGGCGATTTCACCGGCTGGGGTACCTACACGGACGCGAGCGGAAAGAAATTCCGCGGGCTTTGGCTGAACGGCAAACTTCTCTTTAACAAAAAAGCACCCACACCCGGCAGTCAGTTTTATTTCACCGGCGAAGGCAAGCGGGAATACGTCAAATACCGTTATGAGGGCGGCTTCCGCGAGGGCTTGTGGGAAGGCTACGGCGTAGCGGATTGGGATGACGGTAGCCATTACGAGGGCGAATGGAAAAACGATCTGCGGCATGGCTACGGCATTATGTTCAATTCAAAGGGAACGCGCTGTGAAGGCGAGTGGCAGTTTGGTAAACTACACGGTCACGTCAAATATTCCCACTCCAAGCACGACTTTGAAGGAGAATTCGTGAACGGAAAACGTCACGGACAGGGCATCTTGCGCTTAAAAAACGGAGATGTTTACGAAGGACTCTATGAAAACGACAAAAAACAGGGTAAGGGTGTCTGGACCCTTGCCGACGGTACACGCATTATCTGCACTTATGCCGACGGAGTGATCGTAGGCGAGGGAGAAAAGTATTTTAGCGACGGCGGCGTTTACAAGGGCGGGCTGAGTCACAACGGCTTGGTTCACGGCAAAGGCGTGTGGGATCTTCCCGACGGCAGCCGCTACGAAGGCGAACACGACATGGGTTACCGTCACGGAAAAGGTGTGATGACCCTGCCCGACGGCACCAAACAAGTCGGATGGTTTGAAAAGAATGAGTATATCGGTCCCGATCAGCCAAATTCATAATAAACTGACGCTTAATCTATTTTTCGAGGAACAACAATGACAACCTTTACCGCTACGCTGACGCCGATGCTGACGCTGTTTGCCTGCATTGCGCTTGGATTCATACTCAGCAAGTGTAAGATCCTGCCCGAGGGTGCGGGCAAGGTCATGGCTAAAATGGAGACCTGGATCTTCTGCCCCGCGCTCAATTTTACCACAATGGCATACTTTTGCACGGTCGATTCGATCGGCGAGCATTTCATCAATATTATTCTCTCCACCCTCGGCGTTCTGCTTGCCGTGGGAATATCGATCTTTCTCGCCCGCTATTTCGTCAAGGAAAAAGGAGCCGAACGCGGGGTCTATCACTATGCCCTGGCGTTCGCAAACAGCGGATATATGGGCGACCCCATCGTGCTTGCGCTGTTTGGCGAGGTGGCGCTGTCCTATTACAAGCTCTACTGCCTGCCGATCCAGCTGATGATCTACTCCTGGGGCATCAGCGTTATGACTCCGGGCACGGAAAAGAAGGGCGGCTCGTGGCGGCGTTTGCTCAATGCGCCCACGATCGCAATGCTTCTCGGTATAGTTGTGGGGCTCAGCGGCGTCGGCAAGTATATTCCGAGCTTTCTGACCAACTCGCTCGACACGCTCAAGGTCTGCATGGGACCAGTGGCAATGCTGCTTGCGGGCGTGACGATCGCGAAATACGACTTCCTTTCGATGCTGAAAAACAAAAAGGTTTACATAGCGACCGCACTGCGGCTCACCTTGCTGCCCGCGATGATCGTGTCGTTCACCTTCGGCCTAAAAACGCTCGCAAACACCGCATTTGGGCTCCGGATCGGCAACGACGTGCTTTTTCTGACCTTTTTTGCGACCGCACCCGCGCTGGGACTTAACACCGTCATCTTCCCCGAGGCTTTCGGCGGCAACCCCGAAACCGGCGCAAGTATGGCAATGATCTCGCACACCCTCTGTGTCATCACGATTCCCATCATCTATGCCCTGATGGTGGCACTGTTCGGAGTGCCGTTTCAATAAAATAACAAGAGGTCGGCGTTGTCGGCGGTTACAAAAAGATCGAGCAGGGCGCCGTTGAGGGCTTTACCAAAATGAACGACAAGATCATCGAAAAGGTTTTCTCAAAAGACGCCGAGAGCGTCGAGGAGACCAAGAAAAGACTTTCGGGCGGCAAATAATTGCGACAAATGCCGAAATCGGAATTTACTTCATATTTTTACACCCAAATGCCGAAATCGGCATTTGGGTGTTGACTTTTCCGGCATAATATGGTATAATTAAGCACAGAATAAACTATATAGGAGGTATGCTATATGGTACAACGTCATGACTACTTGGATCAACTGAAAAAGTGGAAGGACAAAAGCGTCATTAAGGTGGTCACCGGCATCAGACGATGCGGTAAATCCACTCTTCTTGAGCTCTATCGTGAGTATTTGAAAACACAAGGTGTGACCGATGATCAGATCATATCGATCAATTTTGAAGAATTGGAATATGAGGAGCTTTTAGACTATAAAGCCCTATATAATTACATCAAGGAAAGACTGCACGAGAGCAAGACGACCTATATTTTTCTTGACGAAATACAGCAGGTTGAAAATTTTCAAAAGGCGGTTGACAGTCTTTACGTAAAAAAGAACGTTGACGTTTATATCACAGGTTCCAATGCATACCTACTTTCGGGTGAGCTTGCCACGCTTCTTTCGGGAAGATATATAGAAATTAATATGCTTCCGCTTTCCTTTGCCGAATTTTGTGAGCTGAAATCGGGCGGCAACAATGACGCTCTGTTTGCGGAATATATGCAACACGGCGGCCTGCCATATATCGCATCTCTTGAAAACGATGTCGAAATGATAGACGCTTATCTTGAAGGCATTTATAATACCGTCATCGTCAAGGATGTCGAAGAAAGAGCAAAACGCAAGGAAAAGGATCCGAACAAGCGCAAGATAACCGACGTGGCGCTTCTGAAGAATATATCAAGATTTCTTGCAAACTCGATCGGCAACCCCATATCAATAAAAAGCATTGCGGATTACGTAACATCAAGCGGAAGAAAAACCTCGCCCAACACCGTTGATGATTATGTTGAGGCGTTGGTTGAGCCCTACATCTTCTATCCCGCAGAACGCTACGACATTATCGGCAAGCAACTTTTGAAGAAGAATCAGAAGATGTATATCGTTGACCTTGGCTTGCGCCGCCACCTCCTTGCAAGGCAAAAATACGATCTGGGATTTTCGCTTGAAAATATAATCTTTTTCGAACTGCTTCGCAGAGGATATAACGTGAATATCGGCAAGGTCGGGGTAACGGAGATCGACTTTGTCGCCAAAAAGAATGATGACATTCGATATTATCAGGTGACGGCGTCTATGACAGAGAAATCTACCTTTGACCGTGAAATGGCTCCGCTGAAAAATATAAACGATAATTATCCCAAAACAGTCATAACTCTCGACCGTTTTACTCTTGGCAATTACGGCGGAATAGAAGTCGTTAATGCAATAGATTGGCTTTTGAGGTGAATGTAATGAAAAAATTCCACAACCCCGTTTCTCCCTTTGACGCGCCCGATCCTTTTATGACCTTTGACCCCAAAACGGGCTATTACTATGCCCTGTTCACGCGCGGCTCGAAGCTTGAGCTCTTCCGCAGCCGCCACGCGGGCTCGATCGTCACCGACGGCGACTCACGTATCCTCTACACCCCGAACGGCGAGCGCGACGGCATCTTTGGCGACATCTGGGCGCCCGAAATGCACCGCGGCTCGAACGGAAAATGGTACGTTTACACAAGCGGACGCATCAAGCCCGAGCCGAGCCAGAAGCGTCTTTTCATCATGGAAGGCCCTGCCGACGACCCCTTTGAGGGCGAATGGATCTTCCGCGGCAAGCCGAGCCCCGATATTTTCTCGATCGACCCGAGCGTTTACACCGCACCCGATGGCGTGCAGTACCTCTGCTCCTCCCGCGTTGACCCCGTTTACGGTCAGGTGCTCGACATCTGCGACCTCGTCAACCCCTACACCTACGGCAAAAATTGGGCGACTATCGCCAAAGCCGAGCTCGATTGGGAGCTTGTACCGCCCTACGTCGGCAGAAGTGCAATCGTTGAGGGCGCCTTCTTCCTTGAGCGGAACGGCAGACTCTTCATCATCTATTCCGCGAACGGCTGTTGGTCGGACCACTACTGCCTCGGCGTTCTCGAGCACACGGGCGGTTCGCTTACCGACGCCGCGAACTGGAAAAAGCACGAAAAGCCCTTCTTCGTTCACGGAAACGGACTTTACGGCCCCGGCCACGCCTCCTTCTTCCGCTCTCCCGACGGCAGCGAGATCTGGTGCGCTTATCACGGTATGAAGGAGCACAACGAGACCTGCACGGGCGCACCCCGCTTCTTCAACATCCAGCGCATCGACTTTGACGAGACGGGCTATCCCCTGCCCACTCTGCCGACGGGATATGAGGTGGAGCTTGAGCCGCCGAAGGGGGAGATCGAGTAATATCTCGCTTCGCTCGAATGATGATCCGCCTACGGCGGAATGATGGTCGCGCTGCGCGCGAATGATGATCTGCCTTCGGCAGAATGATAGTCCGCTTCGCGGAATATTAATAGGAAAAATTCCGCCTTTGTGGCGGAATTTTTTCATTCTTCTTTGGTGGGAGTTTTGGTGATGTCTGCGGGGAGGTCGATCTCGCCCTCGCGGAGCTCAAAATCCTTGATGCATTTTCTTATCAGATAGATCACCTGACGGTTTGCGGAGCGACCCTCGTATTTTGAAATATAGTGCAGCTTGTAGTGCAATTCGGGGTCGATCTCAAGCCCGAGGTGCTTATTATTTTTGTTTCTCATTATTTTTTCTCCAAAATTATCTTAAGTTAAGTATATTTTAAGATATTTTTGTGGTATAATGTTGTAAGTATACTTAAATTAAGTATACTAAATTCAATTTTTGGAGAAAAATATGAAAATTGCATTGATTGGGTCAAGTAAAAATATTGACCCGAAGAATTATTTGCCCCAAGAATGTACCGAAATTCTTACCAATATCCCAAATCTTGAAAACACAGTGTTCTGTCCCGACATTGGCGAACTGATTGAAGTTGCCGATTACGTTATGGTCATTGTCAACGGAAGATCCCGAATCCCCTCCGTGGCAGCAAAATGCAAAAAGCACGAAAAATCATTCGAGGTTATTTTTATATGAAATGAAAATTTCCGCCGTGGCGGAAATTAACCTTCATTTCGCGCTTGCGCGAATCATCATTCACGCGTAGCGTGACTATCATTCTTGCGAAGCAAGATCATCATTCCGCCGCAGGCGGATTTACCCCAAATTCATCTTCTCCGCAAACATAAAACCCCGACCGCAACGGTCGGGGTTTTATCTGAAGAAGATCAGTTCTTGGTTACACCGGTAATATGGGTATTAACGCCCTCGTACCAGTAGAGGAAGCCGTCGATGTCAACGGTGTCGCCTGCCTGGAGTGCGCCGACTGCTGCATAAAGCTCGGTCTCGGGACCGGTGAGGTAACGCTCTACGCAGAAGGAGTACTCAGCGCCGTCCTTCGAAACGGTTACGTAGATGTCGTCGCCGGGCTCGCCGTTCTTATACTCGATACCAACAATAGTAAGACCCTTGAAGGTTACGTACTTGTTCTGGTGCTTGATAAGCTCGTCCTTACCGAGAAGATCGGTAACGTCGGTAGCCTCTGCAACCCAAGCCTCGCTCTCAACGAACTCGAACTTAGCGTCCATGATCTCAACTTCACCTGCCCAAGCGCCCTTGTAGCCGGTAACCTTGATCTTGGTGCCCTTGGTCAGCTTAGCTGCGTCCTCTTCGGAGCAAGCCATCTCGTAGCAGAAGTATGCGCCATCGGGATCCTGAAGGTAAGCGGTGATCTTGTTGTCCCACCAGGACTGAGTAGCCTGAACATAGCCTTCGATAACGACCTCAGCATCCATAGCGGCTGCGTCGTACTCGGCGTAGGTCATAACACCCTCGGACTTCTTAGCGGGATCGAACTTTTCAGCACAAGCGAAAAGCGATACTGCCATGCAAAGGATCATAAGCACTGCTAAAAACTTTTTCATTTCAATTCTCCTTTTTGTAAAAGATTTTTAATAAAGTTTTTACGACTATCATTATACACCTAATTTTGCCAAATGTCAAGTATTTCCTTGATATTTTTTCTTTTTCAGCACTTGAACCAAAAGGTAGATACCGATGAATACCCAAGCTGCAGCAATTAGCGCAAGGAGCGCGATCGCTGTGGGGGGGAGCTCGCCGAGTTCAGCCTTCTCGCCGCTTCCCGCGCCGATTCCGTCGAGGCGGTAAAGCGAGGTCATTTCATCATAAAGCTCGTTGATATACTCCGCGTTGATCTCTCTTCCTCGTCTTGTACCCTTTGCGACCTCCTCGATAAGCTGCCCCGCGGCGTTACGAAGCGACGCCGAGCCGTTGAAAACGGGGGTCACGAAGGAGTATTCGGTATAATCGATCGCAATGCGGGTGGCTTGGATCTTGACGTCGTAATAAAGATCGTTGTCCTCGCCCGCGCGGGAGAGGTAATCGATATATTCGGGCGAATTCTGCGCCTTGAGGGTCACGGGGACGTAGCCCTCGGTCTGCGCATACGCGATCTGAACGTCGTTCGTCAGCAGATACTGCGCGAAGAGCCAGGAGGCGAGGACCTCGCCGTTATCGGGCTTATTGAAGATGCAGACCGACGGGCCCTGCGAGATCATAACGGGATTTGCGGTGTCAAACTGCGGGATAGGCATTACAGCCATTTCGAAATCAGCCTTTTTGTCTTCGTGAATATCACCCTGCGGCGCATTGGGTCCCATCCAGGTCGCGCCCGCCGTGGAGTCGATGGCGAAGATGCATTGACCCGCGTTCAGGAAGTTGCCGGGATAGGAGGAAATTTTGAAGGTGGAAAACTCGCCGTTTGCCGTGTGCGCGGCGATGTCAAGCAGAAATTCCTTTGCCGTATCGTTGAAAAGACCGATCTCGCCCTCCGCGGTCGAATAATCCGCGCCCTTCTGGCGGAGCACCTGTATCATCATATTGTCGGTGGACTTATAGATGAAGGGGAGCAGGGTCTTCTGACCGTTGACGACAAAATTGCCCTCGGCGTCCTTTTCGACAGCCTTCTCGCAGACCTGCCAGATGAAATCCCAGGTGAGCGTTTCGGGAAGTGTGAAGCCGAGCTTTTCAACCATGGTCTTGTTGATATAGCAAGCCTCGGTCGAGCGCATGAAGGGGATGGCGTAATGCCCCTCACCGATTATGCCCTCAAGAAGGTATTTTTCAACGATCTCGTCCTTTTTCGGAGCCTCGAAGCGGACCTCGCTGCCTCCAAGGCCGTATCTTTCGTCCGCCATCAGCTCGTCAAGCGGTACGACGGTGTTGTCGCCCGTCAGATAGGTGGCGATGTGGTCGGGGTATGTTATGCAAACATTGGGCGTGGTGCCGGTTGCGATATTCGTGATGACGTCGTTGTAGATCATGCCGTAATCCGAATAGAGCTGGAGCTTGACTTTGATATTCGGGTAAAGCTCCTCAAAAGCGGCGACAGTATCCTTGTATATCTTCTGCTGCACGCCGTTGTTATCGTTTTTCGCCCAAAAAACGACCTCATACTGCTTTGAGGTATCGAATTCCTCGGGCATTTCGAAGAGCTCCTGCCTTTTCGAGCCGTGACAGCCCGAAAATATGCCAAGGCAGAGCACGAGAGCGATGAGGGCGCAAATTGATCTTTTCATCCCTTTGTACCTCCTCTTGCGACGCCCGCCATGATCTTGTTGCGGAATACCAGGAACAGCACGATCAGCGGCAGCGAGATGACAACGACCGCCGCCATCATTGCGGGGATGTTTTCGCGTCCGAAGCCGCTTTCTCTGATCTCCTGAATGCCGTTTGAAACGAGATAATACGCCTGCTCGTCGGTGATGAGTCGCGGCCAGACGTAGGAGTTCCAGCACTCGATGACCTTGAGGATCGTCACCGTCACGACCGTGGGGCGGCAGATGGGGACAAGGACCTTCATCAGGTACTTGAAATCCGTGGTGCCGTCAACCTTGGCGGCGAGATAGAGCTCGTTCGGCACCTGCTCGAAGTTTTCCTTCAAGAGGTAGATATAAAACACCGAAGCCGCCGAGGGGAGGATGAGTCCCGCAAAGGTGTTTCTCATTTCGAGATTGGTGATGGTAGTGAAATTCGTGATGACCACAAGCTCGGTGGGGATCATCATCAGCGCGAGGAAGGAAAGGAAGAGCAGATTTTTGCCCTTGAATTCAAGCCTTGCGAAAGCATACGCCGAGGGGATGGCGATGACGAGCATCAGCGCGGTGGTCACGACCGTGAAGATCACGGTGTTGAGGAAGTATTTCGCGAGCGGAACGGCGGAAAATGCCGAAGCGTAGTTCTCGAACGTGGGGGAGAGTGTGAAGAATTTCGGGATAAATTCCGAGTTATAGGAAGCGTAGCTCTTGACCGAGGTCAGAAGCATCCAATAAAAGGGGAAAAGCACAACGAGCGCCCAGATGACGAGCATTGTGTAGACCGCGATCTTGAGGATCCTTTTGCGGAGCAAATTTTCCTGCATTTCTCTTCTCCCTTCTTAATAATGAACGTGCTTCTTGCTGATGAGCAGGTTGATGCACGTGATGGTGAGCACGATGATAAAGAGCACGATCGCCGCGGCGGAGGCATAAGACGGGAAGCCGCCGCTGTCGCCGTAGAGCATATCGTAAACGTAGCCGACGATGGTGTTCATCTTCGCGGCATTAAGATTGGTGCCGAAGAGCGCGACGGCGTCGCTATATGCCTTGAAAGCGCCGATAAAGCCCGTGATGATGAGGTAAAAGAGAGTGGGCGAGATCATCGGAAGGGTGATCTTTGTGAACATTCGCCACTTTGTGGTGCCGTCAACGCGGGCGGCGTCATAATAATTCTGATTGACCGAGGCAAGGGCGCTGGTCAGTATCAGGATCTTGAACGGCATAACGATCCAGACAGTATAGATGCAGAGAACGAGCATCTTTGCCCAGTATGGACCTTCGATGAAATCGACCGAGGGACCGCCGAAGAAGTTGATCAGCAGATTCACCATTCCGTCGGTATACGCCGTTTTCTTGAAGAGGATCATGAAAACGAGTCCGACCGCGAGGGTGTTGGTGACGTAGGGGAGGAAATAGACGGTCTGGAAGAGCTTGCGCAGCTTTTCAATCGACGCGAGCGCAACCGAGATGAGCAGCGAAAGCCCCGTCGACACAGGCACGGTGATGATAACGAGAATGAAGGTATTCTTCACCGCCTGCAGGAAATAGGGATCGCGTAATATGTACCGGTAATTATAAAATCCCGTGCCGAAAAAGGTCTGCGACGCCGAGTTGTAGCCCTCCTCGAAGGAGTAGATAAACACGTCAACGAGCGGGTAGACCATGAATACGCCCAGAAACAGAATGGCGGGAAGCAGATAAAGCCACGCCTTAAGGTTGTTGTTTTTCAAAACCGCACCTCCCAAAACGAAATACATAATAAGTATACCACAAAGTGGCTTTTTTGTAAAGATTATTTTCCGAAAAAGTTGAAAAAGGGACCGATTCGTTTTGTGGTGCTAAACTTTAATTATGCAAAGCGCGTGAAATAACGCCTTTTTGCATAATTAATTATAGCAAAGGAATATAGTTTATCAACTTTTGGAAGATTTTTGCTTCGCGAGTACTTTGTTTCAACTAAAGCTTTACAGTTTCAAAAGTCTTGAGTTTGTACTTGAAATATTGAGATAACTATTAGTACGCTTATCGTTTGTGCAGTACAGACTCCGATCTCCTCATTCACCGCTCCTCGCGGTCCCCACATTTGCTTGCAAATACGCCCGCATGGGGAACGCTTAAGGGTGCATTCGTACTCCTTCGATTTTCAGCGAACATCGGATATTGCTATAATTTTGTTTAGGCAGATTGGAATATTTTTATTTGAATAATTCCGCACTCTTAATAGAGTTTTTGCAAACTTTTTTAATAAAATATTCCAATTTGATATGCAAAATTATATTGCTAAATCGTCTTCGCTGAACATTTAGCGGTTATCGCCCAACCCTTAGCGTTCCCCATGCGGGCGTATTTGCAAGCAAATGTGGGGACCGCGAGGAGCGGTGAATGAGGAGATCGGAATCTGTACTGCATAATTGACAAGCGTACTTATTGACAATAATTATTCTTAAGTTGACAGCATTGCCCCACCGGGGGAGGCTAACTTCAAGTCACACTCAATTTTCCTAAATGTTGTTTATAGGTTATCTTTAATATCTCAAGATTTTTGCAATCGGCATCATAAGTTTTGCCAAACGATTGAGATCAATACAGCGGGGAGTAAGACACACTGTTCGCTGAAAGCGAACTATTTCGCCTCAGGCGAAATATGCCTTCCCCGGTGGGGGAAGGGGGACCACGAAGTGGTGAATGAGGCGTTTTAATAAGATACCGTTTTTCGAGCGCAGCGAGATAATCTTCCAAAACACTCCTTTAAGTTGTCCGCTCAATTCTGTTCAGAAATCACCCGTACTAATTCACCGTTTTGCCATACTTAAAGGGGCTGATTCATC
>JAZSOQ010000005.1:0-4022 GCA_045537015.1 Eubacteriales bacterium | reverse complement strand
GTCATCCTGAGCGAAGCCGCAGGCGGAGTCGAAGGACCTCGGCGAAGCCGGGTCAACTAAAAAATTTGAAGTGAACTAAATCAATGTAAACTAAAAACACGTTTAACCAAATCCATTGCACAAACTAATTTCATAAAAATGCTTTTCGCTCCGCGAAAAGCTACCTTACCTTTTCACTCTTCACTTTTCACTATTCACTTTTTTTGAGGTATATATAATAATGAAGACTTTTGAACTCAAATACGGTTGCAACCCCAACCAGAAGCCGGCTTCGATCTATATGCACGACGGCTCGGACCTCCCCATCGAGATCCTTTGCGGCCGCCCCGGCTACATCAATTTCCTTGACGCTTTCAACTCCTGGCAGCTCGTTAAGGAGCTCAAAGAGGCTCTCGGACTTCCCGCAGTAACCTCCTTCAAGCACGTTTCTCCCACCAGCGCGGCTGTCGGCACCCCTCTTTCGGACAAGCTCAAAAAGGCTTGCTTCGTTGACGACATCGAAGGCCTCGACGACTCCCCCCTCGCTTGCGCTTACGCAAGAGCGCGCGGCGCGGACAGACTTTGCTCCTTTGGCGACTGGGTCGCTCTTTCCGACGTCTGCGACGTGACCACAGCAAAGATGATCGCGCGTGAGGTCTCGGACGGCATCATCGCCCCCGGTTACGAGCCCGAGGCACTTGAGATCCTCAAGGGCAAGCGCGGCGGCAACTACAATATCGTCAAGATCGATCCGAATTACGTTCCCGATCCCCAGGAAAAGAAGCAGGTCTTCGGCATCACCTTCGAGCAGGGACGCAACAACTTCAAGATCGACCGCGAGCTCCTTTCGAACATCGTCACCGAGAACAAGGCTCTCTCCGAGGAAGGCGCACGCGACCTTATCATCTCGCTCATCACACTCAAATATACACAGTCGAACTCGGTCTGCTACGCCGTTGACGGACAGGCGATCGGCGTTGGCGCGGGTCAGCAGTCGAGAATCCACTGCACAAGACTCGCGGGCACCAAGGCTGACACCTGGTTCTTGCGCCAGCACGACAAGGTACTGAACCTTCCCTTCCGCGACGATCTCAAGCGCGCCGACCGCGACAACGTCATCGACGGCTACATCAACAAGAACGAGGAAGACGTTTGCGCCGACGGCATCTGGCAGAAGTATTTCACCGAGCAGCCCGCTCCTCTCACTGCTGAAGAAGCACGTGAATATCTCGATTCCATCACCGGCGTTGCCCTCGGCTCCGACGCATTCTTCCCCTTCTCGGACAGCATCGAGCGCGCAAAGAAGAGCGGCGTTTCCTACGTCGCCGAGCCCGGCGGCTCCATCCGCGACGACGCCGTCATCGAAGCCTGCGATAAGTACGGCATGATCATGGCGTTTACGGGAATGAGACTCTTCCATCATTAATTTCGAAAATTTCTAATTAATAAGCAAGTGCGAACATAGCGTTCTTGGTGTCCCCTCATCACCCTCTGCGGAGGGAGCTTCTCCCAGGAGAAGCCTTGAGTTGGTTTGTGCGATAATTTTGTTTCTACAAAAAATATCGTTCAACAGTTCAATTTTGAGTAGTTGGCAAAAAGTAAAATCAATAAAAATATTTAATTTTTGTAGGTTGATTTGCTTTTAAGATTAACCGAACGCGAAGTTCAGAGAATACCAAACGAAGCTCACAGTAACCCCAAGGCTTCTCCTGGGTAGCGAAGCGGCGACGCGGTATTGAATGACAGTCCGGGGGACTGTCAGACCCGCGGCGTGACCGAGCCGCAGCGAGAAGCTCCCTCCGCAGAGGGTGATGAGGGGACACCAAGAACGCTATGTTCGCACAAACTATTTAATTAGAATACTTTTCGCTCTGCGAAAAGTTACCTTCATTTTGCATTTTGCATTTATTTTCAAAACAAAATTCAGAAAAAGGAATAAAATTATATGAATATTCTTTTGATCGGCTCGGGCGGACGTGAGCACGCGATTTTGCAGAAGATCGCGGAAAGTCCGCTTGCGGATAAAATTTACGCCCTCCCCGGCAACGGCGGAATGGCGAACCTTGCCGAATGTCATCCCGTCAAGGCGACAGACATTGACGGCATCGTAGAATTTGCCAAGACCCACGCGATCGACTTCGCCGTGGTTTGCCCCGATGACCCGCTCGTTCTCGGCTGTGTTGACAGACTCGAACAGATCGGCATCCCCTCCTTTGGTCCGCGCGCAAACGCGGCGATCATCGAGGGAAGCAAGGCGTTTTCCAAGAATCTTATGAAAAAATACTCGATCCCGACCGCGGCATACGAAATTTTTGATGATATGGACAAGGCTATCGCCTACCTTCAGGACAAGGATATGCCCATCGTCATCAAGGCGGACGGCCTTGCGCTCGGCAAGGGCGTTATCATCGCGCAGACTCTCGCCGAGGCTGAGGACGCGGTACGTTCCATGATGGCTGACAAGGTCTTCGGCGCGTCCGGCGACCACATCGTCATCGAGGAATTCCTCACCGGCCCCGAGGTTTCGGTCCTTGCGATGACCGACGGCAAGACGCTCATTCCGATGGTCTCCTCGATGGACCACAAGCGTGCGGGCGACAATGACACCGGCCTCAACACGGGCGGAATGGGAACCATCGCTCCCAATCCCTACTACACCGACGCGATCGCGGACGAGTGCATGAAGACGATCTTCATCCCCACTATGAACGCGATGAACGCCGAGGGACGCACCTTCAAGGGTTGTCTCTACTTCGGCTTGATGCTCACGCCCAAGGGACCGAAGGTCATCGAATACAACTGCCGCTTCGGCGACCCCGAAACGCAGGTCGTTCTGCCCCTTCTTGAGGGGGATCTCTTAAAGATCATGATGGCTGTACGCGACGAAAAGCTTGCGGAGGCTGAAATGAGCGTCAAAGACGGCGCGGCTTGCTGTGTTGTTATGGCGTCGAACGGCTATCCCGGCAAATACGCGACGGGTTACGAGATCACTCTCCCCGAGTGCACCGCAAACGAGCGCGTTTACATCGCGGGCGCAAAGATCGAGGACGGCAAGCTCCTCACCTCCGGCGGCAGAGTCCTCGGCGCAGTTGCGACTGCAAAGACGCACAAGGAAGCTGTTGATGCGGCTTATGCGCTTTCCGACAGAATTTCGTTCGAAAACGCTTACAGAAGAAGCGATATAGGACAGAGGGCACTGAAGGCGCTTCGCAAGTAATATATGAAAACACCGAAATATGTTCGGATTCAAGGACGTGAAAAGGCATGGAAGACCAAGAAGCCGGTTGGAATATTCATTTTGAATTGGCGCAGGATTCGTGACAACATTTACAATCCCGAGGATGTGCAAATCTACAATGAAACGCACGAGTGGTTTCTTGCCAATCTCCCGCAGCCCCCTTTTTACGGCGATGACAATGACAATCCGCAAGGCGCGATCACATATTTCAAAACCGCAACCTGCGGCGAAATGCTTGAAAAAATTCAACCGCTGATTGATCTTCTTGATAAATATAAGATTCCATACGACATCGTTTACACCGATTACGTCGGAAAAATTATTTACGAGGACGATTATCAGGTTGGCGTGATTGACGAGTAAGCGGCCTTATACATTAGAAAAGCGTACATATTTATTTATCATTGTAGGGGATGGCATCCTCGACCTCCCGAGCCCAATGATATTATTGCTGTGAATTAATCAAGAGAATATCATTATAGTTTCTAAATTTAATCAATGTTATAATATCGTGCTGTCGTGGGAGGTCGAGGACGCCATCCCCTACAAGTATAATGTAATTATCGCACATTGATATTATTTTGCTTCTAATCTCATTATTCCAAATCGCTGAATAATGAAGTCCCCGCTCTAAACTCAAGCCCGCCCGCTTGCGGGAGGGTTGGGTGGGTATACAGTTACCCAAGCGAAACCTTTATGCCGCATTGCGCGACCGAAGGTCGCGCGGGGTGACAGAGCGCAATACTTCCCTACAGTCGGGAAGTATTGACTCTGTCCAAAACGGAGAAGCAGAGCTTCACCGTTT
>JAZSOQ010000098.1:0-2213 GCA_045537015.1 Eubacteriales bacterium | reverse complement strand
CCTTTGAGGTTGAATACCGTCCTCTTTCTGACGCTCCCGTTGACGTTGAGTCGGCCACTCCCGTAGGCCGTCATCTCGACGGCTGCCGCATCGGCTTTGATGCGGGCGGAAGCGACCGCAAGGTCAGCGCCGTTATCGACGGTGAGACCGTATATTCGGAAGAGGTCGTCTGGTTCCCCAAGCTCCAGTCCGATCCCCACTATCACATCGACGGCATCCGCGCCGCCATCAAGACCGCCGCATCCAAGATGCCCCGCGTTGATGGCATCGGTGTTTCGACCGCAGGTGTTGTAATCGGCAACCGCATGATGATCGGCTCGCTGTTTATCAAGGTTTCCGACGAGGATTTCGACAAATACGTCAAGAATATATACACCGACATCGCAAAAGAGATGAACGTGCCGATCGAGGTTGCAAACGACGGCGACGTTACCGCTCTTGCTGGCGCAATGAACTTAAACGACACAAACGTGCTCGGCGTTGCCATGGGTACGTCGGAGGCCGGCGGATACGTTGACGGCATCGGTAATATTGCCGGCTGGCTCAACGAGCTCGCATTCGTCCCCGTTGACTTCAATCCCAACGCTCTTCCCGCAGACGAGTGGTCGGGCGACATCGGATGCGGAGTCAAGTACTTCTCACAGGACAGCGTTATCAAGCTTGCCGCAGCTGCCGGCATCGGTCTTGACGAAAATGCATCTCCCGCTGAAAAGCTCAAGGTCGTTCAGGGTCTTATGAAGGCAGGCGACAGCCGCGCAAAGCAGATCTATGAAACCATCGGCGTATACTTCGGCTATGCAGTTGCATACTACGCCAAGTTCTACGACATCAAGCACGTACTGCTTATGGGCCGCGTAAGCTCGGGCGAGGGCGGAAACATTCTTATCGACAACGCCCGCCGCGTTATCGCCGAGGTCTACCCCGAGCTTGACAAGAAGCTCGAGATCATCGTGCCCGATGAGAGCGCACGCCGCGTCGGCCAGTCCATCGCCGCAGCATCTCTCCCCGCAATTAAATAAGGAATATGTAACGAAAAACCGCACGGATTTAGCCGTGCGGTTTTTTTGTTATGTACTCGACCAAAACAAAAAGGAGAGCTTGGCGTGCCTGCGATAAAGCAGGTGCGCCAAACCGTCCTTTTCTTTAACAACTCAACTACAGGTTGCATACTGTTCAAAGAATAAGTTATTGTATTATGCTTTCCTTAATGCTATAATAAACGCAGAATCCGGATTCAATAAATATTGTGAGGTAATCTTATGACAATTGGCGAAAAAATTAAACAGCTAAGAAAAAATAACGATCTGACACAAGAAAAGCTTGCAGACTATCTTTGCGTTTCCTATCAAGCGGTTTCCAAATGGGAGTGCGGTTTAAGCAGTCCGGATATATCTCTGATTGCACCATTGACAAGACTTTTTCACGTTTCTGCTGATGAATTGCTCTGTCTAACACCCGAAATTACGGATGAGAGAAAAGCATATTTTGATACTGAATTTCACGAATTCTGGAAAAAAGAAGATCATGAAGCTGATATGGAGATTGCACGACAGGCGGTTGCTGAATACCCGGGAGATTTTCGCTATTTACATTGGTTGGCAAGTAATGAATGGTATGTTGGTTATAGCGTGAAATATTGTGGTACAGAAAAAGAAAAGGAATTACTTGAAAGTTCTATCCATCACTGCTTAATGATCCTTGAGAATTGCGATGATACCTATCTTCGAAATCAGGCTATATCCGGACTCGTGTATGCCAATAAAAGCTTAAACAGAATTGATGAAGCGAAAAAATATGCTCTTATGTATCCAGAAGCTCCCGAAACAAGCCGCGAATCTTTGCTTGCGGTATGTCTTAAAGGAGATGAACTTACCGCTCACCGTCAGAAAATGGTCAAAAAAGGGTTAGGTGCATTATGCACTGCGTTGTTTGAAATGTGGGCGTACGGAAACTGTGATCAACGTTATGCAAAAAAAGCACTTGAGGCGGAAGAAAAAATTTTGAGGATTATCGTTGAGGATGATAATTTCAATGGTCTTAATGTTAATATGTATTTGATTAAAGAAAGACAAGCAGAAATATCAGTAACAAATGGTAATTTTGATGAAGCAATTCATCTTTTGAAGCAAGCAAAGGAATACGCAGTCGAATATGATAAAGTAAAGGAAGTCGGAGGCCAAGCGGTCTTAGGGAAGACAAGAAATCTACTCAAC